>JAZRNQ010000198.1:0-10380 GCA_045648285.1 Bacteroidales bacterium
TTCTACCAATTCACCTTTATGCGCAGCGTTAAGATTTGTAATCATCACATCGTAAGCGTCGTTTACAGCTTCTGCCATAATGTTGAGGTTCTTGATGCTTTCAGCGTCGAACTCTTTTTTATGGATGTTCTTTCTCGACAAAATTCTGCTGATGCTTTCGCCTGAGTCGCCTAATGATTCTAACTCGCCGATAATCTTATACATCGCCTTGATTTTCATTGATGTGCTTTCGCTTATCTCTTCAGCTGATACTGCATTGAGGAAGGTGGCGATTTCAAATTCTATTCTGTCGGAAATCTCTTCGTACTTGACAAGCTTTTCTTTTAATGTGTTTAATTTGTTGTTGTCAGTCTCGTTGATAGCTTCTTTCGCATATTCAGCTCCGTTCTTTGAAATCTGAGCGAAATGTATCACTTCGTTAAATGCTTGTTCTACTGATAATTCTGGTGTTGCGAGTGGACCAGCTGAGATGTATTTGAGTTTGAATACTTCTTTTTCTTGGTTTTCAGGAGCGCGGATAATCCAGCATACTGCCTTGCTTATGAGTTTTGTGAACCATACCAATATCAAAGTGTTGATGGTGTTGAATAATGTGTGAAGCATTGACAATCCGTATAATGCTGATGTAGCTTCTGCTGATGCAGCGTCGCTGACCATGAATCCTTCGGCTGCTGGGTTTGGAATGCCGAATACGTTTTCTGTGATGAATCCTACTAATCTCAAGAATGGCTTGAATAATATCAACGCCCAGATGACTCCGAAGACATTGAAGATAGTGTGTGACATCGCGGCGCGTTTTGCTTGTGTGTTACCGACAGACGCTGCTATGTTTGCAGTGATTGTCGTACCGATGTTTTCGCCTAAAACCATAGCGCATGCCATGCTGAACGGAATCCAGCCCATGCTCAACATGATGAGTGTGATAGCCATTGTTGCTGATGATGACTGTAATACGAGTGTTAATATTGTACCGAAAGCGAGGAACAACAATACTGAACCGAATCCGTGTGATGACCAGTTTGTCACGAATTCCAAGACTGCAGGTGTTTCTCTAAGATCTGGCACCGATTCTTTCATGAACGAAAGTCCGAGGAAGAGGAGTGAGAAACCGACGATGAGTTCGCCGATGTTTTTGCGTTTGTCTTGTTTTGAGTTAGAGAAAAGGAAACCGAATATCATCAAAGGTATTGCAAGGATTGAGATGTCGGCTTTGAAACCTAACCATGATACTAACCACGCTGTTACCGTCGTGCCTATGTTCGCTCCCATGATGACGCCGATGGCTTGTACTAAGGTGAGTAATCCTGCGTTGACGAAGCTGACGACCATGACGGTAGTCGCAGATGATGATTGTATCAAGGCGGTGATGCCTAAGCCTGTCATCACGCCTTTGAAAGGATTCGATGTCATCGCTGATAAGAATCCTCTCAGTTTATCGCCGGCTGCTTTTTGCAAACCGGAACTCATTAAATTCATACCATAAAGGAACATTCCTAATGCTCCGAATAATGTAAATACTTGTAATATGCTCATAAAAATTATATTATTTTACGAATGCAAAACAATATAAAATATGTTACAAAAATGTTACAAAAAAATTAGAGTTTGATTAAATGATTGAGATTATCCCATTTTTCCTGTAAGATATGCTTTTGTACGTTCGTCTTTTGGATTTGTGAACATGGTTTCTGTGTCGCCGTATTCAACGAGTTCGCCGAGATACATGAACATCGACTTGGATGATATTCGTCGCGCCTGTCCCATGTTATGTGTTACAATTAATATTGTCACTTCTTTTTGTAGTTCTAACAACAATTCCTCAATATGTTTTGTCGCGATAGGGTCGAGGGCTGATGTTGGTTCGTCCATGAGAAGTACGTCTGGTTTCATCGCCAAGGCGCGTGCAATACATAAACGCTGCTGTTGTCCGCCGGAGAGGAATGTACCTTTTTTATTTAAGACGTCTTTCACTTCGTCCCAGAGAGCTACACTTTTCAAGCAGCGTTCTACAGTGGCGTCTTTCTCTGCTTTCGATAGTTTTATTCCGTTTAACATAAATCCTGACAACACATTGTCGTATATGCTCATCGTTGGGAATGGGGCAGGGCGTTGGAATACCATGCCGACTCTGCGTCGCACGTCGATAGGTTCCATTGCAAGTATGTTTTCTCCGTTTAATAATATCTCGCCATCGACACGTATGTTCTGATAAAGGTTGTGCATCAGGTTCACTGCACGCAATAATGTCGATTTGCCGCAGCCCGAAGGTCCCATGATGGCGGTGATGCTGTTTTTCTCTATCGCTGCTGACACATATTTCACAGCCATAGTCTGTTTGGTGTAAGAGACACAAGTGTTCTTGAATTCTAATATAGGTGTTTTTACTGATTCCATTTCTTTGCAAAATATTTAGCTAATATGTTTAATGATAATACGAATAATAAAAGGAATAATGAGGCTCCCCAGATGAGGTCTTGAAGGTTAGGGTCGTTGAAGAACTCCCATATCAGAAGAGGCACTGCGGATATTGGCTTGTCGATGGAGAAGCGTATGAGTGAGCATCCTAATGCGGTGAACATCAGTGGCGCGGTCTCTCCGATGACGCGTGAGATGGCGAGTAGAACGCCAGTGAAGATGCCTCCGAATGCTGCTGGAAGTTGTACCTTCAGCATCACTCTGGCTTTGTTGCCTCCTAATGCTAAGCCTGCTTCTTTTAATGATGCAGGAAGTATCTTCAATGTCTCTTCGGTGGAACGAATTATAAGCGGTAACATCATGATGAATAATGCTACGCTGCCTGCTATTGCTGAGTATCCTTTCATCGGGACGACGACCCATATATATGTGACAATGCCGATGATGACAGATGGCGTGCCTTGTAATAAGTCGGTGAGAAAACTGACTGTTTGAGCAAATTTATTCTTACTGTTTTCTGCGAGGAAGGCTCCGCATAAGATGCCGATAGGCACAGCAAATACTACTGCCATTCCTAGCATTATCATAGTTCCGATGATGCCGTTGGCGATGCCGCCTGGAATGCGTTCTCCTGCTTCTATGGCTTTCATTGCCTTGTATGCCGTCGGTGTCGGCTCGGTGAAGAACGACCATGTGAGCTGGTCGTAGCCGCGGAAGAACACTTCTCCCAATATGGCGAGCAATGGCACTGCAGTGAGTGCGGCGAACATACATATCACCCAAAGCATGAGCCTGTCTTGTAATAATCTTTTCTTTATTTTTAAATGTGTCATAATTATACTATTCTTGCACGTTTGATAATAGCTTTTCCAATCATATTTATCACTGCTGTTATTAAGAAAAGTATGAGTCCTATTGCTATCAGTGATGAAAGTCGTAGCTCATCTGCTTCGCCGAATTGGTTGGCGATGATGGATGCCATGGAGTTGCCCGTCGATGTTATGGAGTCGGGGATATTGTTGGTGTTGCCAATGAGCATCGTGACGGTCATCGTTTCTCCCAAGGCGCGTCCTATGGCTAAAATATACGATGAGAATATTCCTGAGCCTGCTACGGGAAATATGATTTTTCTTACGACCTCAGCGCGTGTTGCTCCCAGACTGTATGCTCCTTCTTTAAGGTCGTTGGGAACCATCTTGATGAATTCAGAACTAAGAGAAGCGGCGTAAGGGATAATCATGATTGCCAATACCAATGACGCTGTCAAGATGCCTGAACCTTGTGGTGATATGTTGAGTGCCATGATGATTGGACGTAAGGTGTAGAATCCCCAGAGTCCGTAAATGATTGACGGGATGCCTGCTAACAAATCTGTTACGGTGCTTAACACAGCGGCGATTTTTGTGCCTTTGAAATATTCACCGACGAATAATGCTACAGGCAATGAGAATGGGATACAGAAGATAAGTGCTAATAAAGTCGTCATCAATGTTCCTGTGATGAATGGCAGTGCGCCGTATCGTTCTGCGCCTTCGGTGTAGCTCCATTCTGATGAAGTGAGAAACTTGAAGAATCCGAAATGTTCGAAGGCTTCGTATGCGTCGGTGACGAGGGCGTAGATGATGCCCCCGCACACTATCGGCATAATCAAGGCTGTCGCAAACAATATCGATTTATATATTTTGTCGCTCATGATAGATTATTGTAATATTGCTGTTCCGTCGTATGTTACAGTCTTTAAGTTAGCAAGGCTTATCTCTTTGGCTTTTGTTGGAAGTGGTGCATAATGGACGTAGGCTGTGATTTTCTGTGCTTCGTCTGAGAGAATGTATTGTATCAGGTCGAGTGTGGCTTCGGCTTGTTCCTTGCTGCGGTCGGAGTAGTGTTGTTCTTTGTAGATAATCATCCAGGTGAATGTTGAGATTGGATATGCTCCTTTGGCAGCAGAGTTGGTTATTGAAGTGCGTGTGTCAGCTGGAATGTTGCCTGATGCTGCAGCTGAGATGCTTGCTGATGATGGTGCTACGAATTCTCCGTCTTGGTTTTGAATTTTAGCGTATGCTATCTTTTGTGCGAAGGCATATTCAGAACCTACATAACCGATTGAGTTCCTGGTCTGTTTTATCACGCCTGCTACTCCAGGATTTCCTTTAGCAGCTTGACCTACAGGGAAGTTGACTGACTTGCCAGCTCCGAATTTTGATGCCCACATCTCGCTGACTTTAGTGAGATAATCTGTGAAGACGAATGTTGTACCAGAGCCATCTGAACGGAAGACTGGGATGATGGCTTCGTTAGGGAGTAACGCTTGTGGGTTGAGTGACTTGATGCGTTCGTCGTTCCACATTTTAATATTTCCTGCGAAAATATCAGCTATTATTTCGCCTGTGAGTCTGAGTTCTTCAACGCCTTCGAGGTTATAGGCTAACACTACGGCTCCCATACATGTTGGAATGTGGATGACATCGTCCATCTCTGCCATTTCTTTTTCTGTCAAGAAAGCGTCGCTGCCTGCGAAATCAACGATTTTGTCGCGTAAGTTACGTACACCGCCGCCGGAACCTATGCCGCCGTATGCTACAGCATCGCCTTTGGCTTCTGCAAATTGTTCAAATACTACGTTGTAGAATGGGAGTGGGAATGTAGCTCCTGCTCCTGAGAGTTGTTGCGCTTTGCGACTATTGTCGTTTGTGTTGCTGCCACCACATGATGTCATCGCGATGGCAATTGCTAATGTCATAATTGATAATAAGATCTTTTTCATAATTTTAATTTTTAAATAATTTTTGGTTAATAATTTTTATGTTAATATGTTTTTATAATCCGAAGTAACAGTTGATGAATGCAGCGTATGTGTTGTCGGAGCCTTCTGCCTTAGGCATCGCCATTCTGAAGTTAGGTGCGAGTTTTACATATTTTCCTAGTTTGAATTGAGCACCTACAATTGCTGCTTGTTCGTCTTTAGCGATGTTCCATTCGTCGTTGGAATATAAGTCATCGAATCGTGCATAGACTTCTGTGTTTTTAGCTACTTTCATCGAGGCGAATACAGAATATCCGTATTGGTCGTTTCCTTTTTTGTATGAGGCGTTCATCATGTGATTGTATTCTGCGCCAATGCTGAACTTATCGTTTTTATATCCAGCGAAAGCTGCCATATTAATAATGTCTTCTTTGCCATCTTCCGCACTTGCGTTCAGACCTCCGTACAAACGTACTTGGAATCCTTCGACTGGAGTGAGTGTCACACCTAAGCCGTAGTTGAGTCCGTTGTCTTTCTGTATTTTCTTATATCCTTCGCCATTGACAACGATAGCGTCGGCTGAAATCCAATCGGCGAATTTGTAAGCGACTGACATACCTATATCGGCGCTGCTACCGAATTTGTATTGGTCTTGGAACGATTTCATGATGTAGCGATAGCCCCAGAATTTTTCTTGGAAGTTAAATTGTGTTGTTGAGATGAGACCTCCGTTTAATGTCATGTTGCCTTTCTTCCATGATAACATCGCGTTCTTGATGTAAGCGATGCGTTGTAAATCTGAGACATCACTCGACTTGCCAATGTCCATCACGCTTTTGACGGTAAGTCCGTTTCCGAGTTTGTATTCATAACCTAAATATGTTCTTTCAAGGTCGAAACCTCTGCTGTTGTCAGCGCCGAAATTGACGTTGAAGTTACCGAATGTCTGTACGATTGCCTTTCCTTTAGGTTCTTCGATTTTAACATCTTGTGCTTTTGCACTGATACCGATGCAGGCTAAAAGAGCTGCTGCGATTAAATTTTTTCTTTTCATCTTTTTAATTTTTAGTTGTTTGTTTAATGTTTAATTTCCTTTTGTTTTCACCGCAAAAGTATCTGGAAGATGTTTCAAAGTTGTTACGAAAAAATGAGAGTTTGGTTAAAGAAATGTTTACGAAAAATTAAGGGGACTTCTATAAATTGCTTTGCGAATGGTTTATGATTTTTTCTTGAGAAGATTTTTGTATTTCTTAAAAGAGCATAGCAAGCTATGTAATTGAAAGAAAGACGAAAAGATTCCAATAAAAAACATAAAGCACGCAAAAGTTTTATAGTTGTCACCACAGTTTATTTTAACGTGGAATTTATAGATGTCCCCTTAATTGTTACATTTTTATTAAATGTTGTTACCTACTTGTAAAAACTTGATTTTTATATTTACATTTGCATAGCAATAAATAAGGTATATGACAACAGAACGTATATTGATTGTTGATGACGAAGAGACTTTATGCGAAGTCTTGAAGCTTAATCTTGAAAACGAAGGCTATGACGTCGATATCGCTTTCAGTGCAGAAGAGGCGTTGGGTCTTAATCTTAAAAATTATTCACTTATCTTGCTCGATATTATGATGGGAGAGATTAGCGGCATTAAGATGGCGAAGATGCTGAAGTCTGACGTCACAACTGCCGACATTCCTATTATATTCTGCACCGCTCGCGACACGGAAGACGATATGATTATGGGTTTGAATATTGGAGCCGACGATTATATCATGAAGCCTTATACTGTCCGTAATGTGATTGCGAGAGTGAAAAGCGTGTTGCGTCGTACCGTTGGACATAAGACTATTAATAATAATGTGCAGGCTGAAAAGAATAACATATTGCAGGTAGAGGGTTTGAAACTCGACTTGGAATTCAAACGCTGCATCGTCGATGGTGTGGAGGTGAAACTCGCAAGGAAAGAATTTGAATTACTGGCGTATCTCATCTCGCATCGTGGAAAGATTTGTTCGCGCGAACAGATATTGAGTAGGGTGTGGAGCGATGAGGTCGTTGTGCTTGACAGAACTATAGACGTGAATATCACTCGTCTGCGCACCAAGATTGGAAATTACGGTTCTTATATTGTCACACGTTCAGGGTTTGGTTATGGATTCCGTGATTAAAATATCGTATCATAAGCGACTCTTTCTGATGTTGTTCGCTTTCTCATGGACTGTGGTCTTGTGTTGTATCGCATTTCAATATTTTCGTGAAAAACATTATAAATCGGAAATCGTCAGTACGAAATTGCAGATTTATAACCAGTATCTGTTGAAGTCGAAGAGCCTTCATGACGTGGAGTCGCAGAATGTTCCCTTTGAGGATCTGAGGGTTACTGTCATAACTTTATCCGGTGAGGTTATTTATGATAATATGTTGCCAGTCGATTCTCTAGATAATCATAGCAATCGTCCTGAGGTGGCAGCAGCGATAAAGAAAGGCGTCGGCTATCACATCGGTCGTCAGTCGGCGAGTGACGGAAGGGAGTATTTCTACTCCGCTACACGTGGTGATGACGTTATCATCCGTACAGCCATACCTTATTCCACATCGCTGCGTGAGTCGTTGGCTGCAGATTGGAACTTCTTGTTTGTTATAATTGTAATAACATTGATAATGAGTGTTCTGGCTTATTACGCTACTCGCCGATTAGGAAAAAGCATCGAGAGGTTGAATCGTTTTGCGGCTAAGGTGGAACGAGGCGAGTCGTTCGATGAAGAGGAATCTTTCCCAAACGATGAGCTGGGTTCTATCTCTAATAACATTGTGAAACTATATGCGCAGCTGCAGCAGACTATCAAGGACAGAGACATCGCTCACGAGGCAAAATTACGAGAGGAGCAGGAGAAAATCCGTATTAAGCAGCAACTTACCAATAACATAAACCACGAACTGAAGACTCCAGTGGCGTCGATACAAGTATGTTTAGAGACTTTACTTTCTGGAATAAATCTTACGGAAGAAAAACGCCAGGAACTGATAGAGAGATGTTATACAAATAATGAACGTCTGCGTCGTTTGCTGGAAGATGTCTCGCTTATCACTCGAATGGAGAGTGGTAGTCAGTTGATTGGAAAAGAATCTGTTGTGCTTAATAATATCATTGACGATGTCGCTGATGAGTTGAATATAATGCCAGAAGAAGAACGAATGCATCTGCATGTTGACTTTGATGAGCAGGTCGTTATAAACGGAAATCTCTCTCTGATAGGTTCTGTGTTTCGTAACCTTACGGAGAACGCTATCGCTTATTCTGGCGGTAAGAATATATTTATTACCTTGGTTGAAAACGATGAACAGCAGTGCGTTATAAGATTTGAAGACGACGGCAGGGGAGTGGAAGACGACCAATTGCCTCGACTTTTCGAAAGATTTTATAGAGTCGACAAGGGACGCTCACGAAGAATGGGCGGAACAGGATTAGGACTCGCTATCGTGAAACACGCCGTTCAGTTTCATGGCGGAAATGTCAGTGTGACAAACAGAGCCGAAGGCGGATTGAGGTTTGAGTTCTCGTTGAAGAAGTAGGGTTTTGAGCTAAGGCTTTTGGCTTTTCGGTCGCTGAGCCTGTCGAAGCGCCGAAATCGTGCTTTCAACGGGCTCAGTAACCTTAAACCTTAAGCCTTAAACTTTAAACTAAGAATCTCCTTCTGCAACAAATCCAAAAATTGTGCAGCTTGTCCGCCGTCCATCTGGACGTGATGGAACTGGAATGAAATAGGAAGTGTAGTCTTAAACCATTTCTTGCGATATTTTCCCCACATCACCATAGGGTTGAGGAATTTGTCGGTGTATTGGTTTACAATGCAGTCGAGTTCTGTTGCTACGACGGCTGATGTTCCTACAATCATAGCGTCTTCTTCGAAAATGCTTTCGCAAGACTCTGCGACTTTTTGTGTTAAAGAGATATAATCTTCGTTAAACTTATTCAAGTCATTGCTGAAGTTGATGTCGCATGAATTGATGCCGCCTTGTTTGTTATTGACGATGACATTTATCGCAAGTCTGTCGTATTCATACATCTTTCCGTCGACGGGAAGCATGGAGAATTCTTTTATCTGACTCGCTGCCTTGCCGATGCACCAGCAAAGAAGCATGTTTAATTTCAAGGATTTTTTCTTGCTTATCTTGCAAAGACGTGAAATGTCGAAGGTCTTGGTTAATGTCACCATCGGCATAGGGGAGGTCATCCACATCTCAAAAGCAAAACTACGACTTGTTTCTTGGGGATTTATTTCTTTCATGATTGGTGTTGATTTTTAGGTTGCAAAGATAGGGAAAAAGTCAACAAGACAACAAGACTACAAGACTACAAGTTAGCCCTGAAAGGGCGAAACAAATATAGGGTAAGGCAACGACTTATTGGTTAGGAGTTTTTTTTTAGAATTGAAATTTGAAATTTGAAAATAATTATTCATTATTCATTATTCATTCTACATTCTACATTATTCATTTTTTTTAACTCTCTTTGTGATATTTTTTGACTTGAATTGTTATAAACTATTATGGTTTCTTATTGAAAATAATGTTTTGTTGTTTTGTAAGATATTGATAATTATATGATTTAAAATAAAATAAAAAATATTTTTCCAAATGCTTGCTTGGAAAGAAAAAATTGTATCTTTGCAGCGGAGAAATGGCAGAGCGGTCGAATGCGGCGGTCTTGAAAACCGTTGTACAGCAATGTACCGGGGGTTCGAATCCCTCTTTCTCCGCAGAACTGAAGTGACTAACAAGTCGCTTCTTTTTTTTTATCCACGAATTGTATTTTTTGTATCCACGAAATAGGGCTAAATTTCACGAAATTTTAATTTCTAGTTCTTAAGTCCACAAATTAACAAGAATCCTCACGATTTTTTTTTAGGACGCGATAAATCACGTCCCTACACCCTCCTCAATTCCTCAGATCTTCAATTCCTTAAATCCTTATTTACAACTTTCAACTAAAAATCGTATCTTTGCATTCTATATTTTTAGTTATGGAGGAAAGCAAGTACGGGTATTCACATTCTGAGGAAGTAGCAAATTCTATTTCTCATATTTTTGGTGCGTTAATGGCTCTCGTGGTTTGCACCTTTTTTATTGTCAAGGTGATTCCTTCTGGAAGTGCGTTGGCGGTCGTTGCAATGAGTCTCTATTTCTTCGGCGTCGTCAGTTCTTATGTCGCATCTTCG
>JAZRNQ010000199.1:0-9408 GCA_045648285.1 Bacteroidales bacterium
CTTTGCTAGTGAGAATCAGAAACGAATTAGCTTTCTTAATTCTTTAGTAATCAATAATTAAAATATAGAGAAATGGAAATTCAAGGTAAAGTCGTTCGCTTAGGTAATTTAACTGAAGGAACAAGCCCTCGTGGCGCATGGAGAAAACAAGAACTAATTATCGAAACTATTGAGCAATATCCTAAACAAGTATGTTTGGTATGCTGGGGCGATCGCGTCGCTGAAGCTCAAAACTTCACTCCAGGTCAAACTATCAAAGCTCAAATCAGCATCGAATCTAGAGAATTCAATGGCAAATGGTATACTGACGTCAGACCTTTCAGATTTGACATTGAAATGCCACAACAAGCTCAGCCAATGCAACAACCAATGCAACAAACTCCAGAGTTTGCAGCACCTCAACCACAAAACAATATTCCTGTAACAGAATATTTTGCAACAGACAATGGCGATGATTTGCCATTCTGATAAAAGTCTATAAGACCATAAATAAAAAAGACGCCTCAAAGCGTCTTTTTTTTATTCATTACTGATTGACATTACCTGACCGCTATTGGGATCGAATGTCAATTTCATCTTATTGATTGGAATTAAGCTGACATTGCCAAATTGACTAATACTCAATCTACTTTCAGATAATTCTTTTTCTCCTAATGAAACATGCATAGTAACATTTGCTGAATTTCTGTAGAATAACTTATTATTGTATGTTGCATTTTCAATCTCATCCTTTGACAATTTATTGATGTATGGACTTACTGACAAATCTGTGAAATTAATTTTTACAGACTCCCCTACTTTAGCATTAAATCCCTCTGTATCAGAGAATTTACTTATAGTAAGAACATTTTTAGCTTCCTCTGGAGTGATATAAAATGTTTGAGTGTATGACTGACTGCTGCTCTCTCCTATAAACATTGCTAAATATTTATTTTCTAACTCTTTAATTCTATCTATCATAAAGTTAATGGTATTACCATAGTTAACTTCTTGATAACCTGTAATTAAATCAAAATAAGCTACGCGAAGTTTCTTAATCTCATCAATGATAGATTGAGCAATTTCTTTATCAGTCATTTTTAAATCTGATGATGTCTCTTCTTCAACGTCTTCCTCTTCTGTTATTGGAAGATAATAGTAATCTGAAGAAGCTTCTGTATGAGAAAGTAAATTTGCTCTATATTCAACTCTGTCATCATCGTCACAGTCGCACTTTACAGGCTTTATTCCAAAAGATTGGATAATTCCTTCTGAATTAAGTTCTAAATTCACGTTAACAGTTTCTTTACTTTTTTCATCTGTTACAGCTGAAATAAAGAAAACCATGTTTGGATCTGCTTCTGTTAATGTGTTGACATAAACATCTTTAATTTCAAAAGTTGTTTTATTTTCTTTGATGAAATTTTCTGTGTTCAATAATTCTTTTGCATAAGAACTGTATTTACCTTTAACTTCTTGAGTCCTTTCAACTACAAAGTCAACTCTAACGATATTTCTTGGTAAATGATAGTAGAAACCATCAGTTTCTTTGTTGTTCACATTCTTTGCAAAATTTGTAATGTACTGTGCATTAGCGTTTAATGCTATCACGACAAATAATAATAGTAATAGTTTTCTCATTTTAATATTATTTATTAATTTCTTTTTTGCTAATTAACATCAAACCAATAAAAGTTAACAACCCATTGACAATCAATATTTCAAATCCAAATTGATAACCGAAGAATATATTTTTTGAATAAAGGTTTAGTACATAACTAATTATAGGTGAACTTATTGCAATAACAGGAACAAATTTGTCGTTAGTTTTTCTGTTTTTCACAAAAAGTCCGAATGTATAAAGTCCAAGCAACGGACCGTATGTATATCCTGCAATTTCAAATATCTTATCTATAAGTGACTCATTATGAAATGGTCGGAACATAATTATCACAAGTAAGTATAACAAAGCAAATCCGATATGAATATATTTTCTATATCTAATTTTTTGTTCCTCAGAGATTTTATCATTCTTATCGAAGTGAAGGAAGTCGAAGCAAAATGTTGTCGTTAAAGCAGTTAATGTTCCATCTGCGCTAGAATATCCTGCGGCGATAAGTCCGATAATGAATACAATACTTGTGAATTTGCTAAGAGAAAATGCAACGGCTGGGAAAATCTTATCATTGACCACTACTCCACTTTCATTTACTGGCAATTGGAAACCTGTTTCTTGTGCGTAGTAGATTAAAGCTGCACCTAATGACATGAATAATAAATTCACCAAGACAAAGAAGAAACTTGACGTCATAACGTTTTTCTGTGCGTCTCTTAAAGTCTTGCAGCTAAGGTTTTTCTGCATCATATCCTGATCTAAGCCAGTCATGGTTATTGTGATAAATGCACCGCTAAGTATTTGTTTTATAAAAAACTTGCTATGTGACCAATCTGTTTCAAAAAGCTTGGTATAACCGCGTTCTGAAGAAATTGACATTAAATCTGTAAATGAGATGTTTAACGTCTTGAGAATAACCACAACCGTCATTGCAGCAGCTAAAAGCAAGAATGTCGTTTGTAATGTATCTGTCCAAACAACAGTCTTGATACCGCCTTTGAATGTATATATTAATATTAAGGTAATGAAAATAACCGCTGGCACCCAGAAAGGAACTCCCCAAGCCTTAAAGACAAATTCGTATAGTACAAAGACTACCAAATACATACGTATTGCGGAACCTATCAGGCGAGATATGATAAAGAACAATGCGCCTGTCTTTTCTGATGACTTTCCGAATTTCATTCCCAGATATGAATATATGGAAGTGAGATTTAATTTATAATATAATGGTAATAAAACGAGTGCAATTACTGCATAACCAATGATATAACCCAAGACAATCCCGAAATATGTGAATTGCCCTGAATAGACTCCACCTGGCACTGACATAAAAGTAACGCCAGACAAAGACGCGCCTATCATTCCGTAAGCCACTACAAACCAAGGAGATTTCCTATTACCCGTAAAAAAAGTATTATTACTTGATTTTCGTGAAGTTAGATGCGCCACAAAAAATAGTAGCAAAGTATATACAATAAAAACTACTAGAATAAGGTTTTCCATCTCAAATTATTTTTGCGAAATCGTATAAGGTTTCAAATCTGTCGTCTGGTGTGAGTTTCAACTCGTTATCTCCGATAAAGATAGTCTTCATACCAGCATTTTTTCCAAACTCGACATCAGAATTCATGTCTCCAATCATTATTGATTTTGACAAGTCGATATCAGGAAAATCATTTTGTGCGAAATATGCCATCTTCGGACTTGGTTTTCTATAATTATCAGGAACCGACTTCAGTTGTGGACAAAAATAGACTTTATCTATTTTACCGCCATTCTCAGCAACTTGTTGCACCATAAACTGATGAACTGTTTCCACATCTTCAAATTTCATTATTCCCTTACCCACGCCTTGCTGGTTGGTCGCAACTATGATATATTTAAATTTTTCTTTAAAGATTTTTAAGGCTTCTATAACATTTGGCAAAAACTCAAACTCTTCAATTTTTGTTACATAACCGTCGATGATGCGCACATTTATAACACCGTCACGATCTAAAAACAAAGTCCAATCTTTATTGATAATATTTTTCCAGTCCATGTTTGATTTTTTGCAAAAATAATAAATTTAACTCACAAAAAATACTGATATTTGCACTCGATTTCAAAAGCATTAACGTTAATAATTTTTAATATATGAAAGGGATTTATACAATACTTTTGTTAATTATTTCAAACATCTTCATGACCTTTGCTTGGTATGGTAACCTGAAGTTATCGGAGATGAAAATCATCAGCGATTGGCCACTCATATTAATAATACTATGCAGCTGGGGATTGGCATTTTTCGAATATACTTTTATGATTCCTGCCAACAGAATAGGTTCTGAGATTCATGGTGGACCATTTTCTTTGGTGCAGCTTAAAGTCATTCAAGAAGTTATTTCTCTGACAGTCTTTATGATAATAAGCATAACGATTTTCAAAAATGAGACTTTGAGATGGAATCATCTTATTGGTTTTGCTTTATTAGTATTGGCTGTATATTTTATTTTCAAAAAATAATTAAAAACACTTCTTTTTTTAAAAAAAAGATATATCTTTGAAAAAAATAAAAAATTAGAGTTATGAAATTCTACGATATTGATTCAGTATTTATTTCTGGCAAATATGCTGGCGAAACCTTAGCTGAGGTTTTTGAAAAAGACCCTAAATACATTAACTATTGTCAAGAAAACGACGATGACTTTTATGTATCTCCAGAAGTCATGAAAGAATTGAGATCTTTGGCTCGCGACCATAGATTGTTGACACAGGACTTAGACAAGATGACTGATGATGAATTGGCTGAGTTCATGGAAGAAATGAATGACATCGATGTCTTTGACGAAAATAACTTCGATGACGACTTCGACTGGGAAAATGAAGATGACATGTTCGCAGAATTCGAAGATGAATACGACATCGAAGATGAAGATTATAACATCGAAGATTTCGATGATACATTCTAATTAAGCTCCACGGATTTTATTTGATACAAAAAAACGATTTAAGAGTAACTCTTAAATCGTTTTTTTTGGCCAACAGCCAACAGCCAATGGTCAATAGCTAATTGTCAATTGTTAATTCGTTCTGCGATTCCGTATTGTTTCTTATTTGCTGAGTTTGTCTGAATCAATTCTGCTAAGAAACCTGTCAGGAAGAACTGCGAACCAATTATCATACAGATGAGAGCTAAATAGAACAAAGGTCTGTCTGTCATTCCATATACAGAGTTAAATAATTTTTGGAATACAAGATATGCTCCCATGATGAAACCTGCGAGGAACAATATAGTTCCGAGTCCACCGAACAAGTGCATCGGGCGTTTACCGAATTTTGAAATGAATGATATTGTAAGCAAGTCGAGATAACCTCTTACGAATCTGTTCATTCCGAACTTTGTTGTTCCGAATTTTCTCTTCTGATGTTGAACAACTTTTTCGCCAATATTACCGAAACCTGCTGCTTTTGCTATTACAGGAATGTAGCGGTGCATCTCGCCGTAGACTTCGATATTTTTTACTACATCGTAGCGATATGCTTTGAGTCCGCAGTTGAAGTCGTTGAGTTTGATTCCTGTCATCATTCTTGTTGTGAAGTTAAAGAACTTTGAAGGAATATTTTTAGCAAACTTTGAGTCGTAGCGTTTTTTCTTCCAGCCAGAAACGAGATCGTAACCTTGGTTTTTAATCATATCAAAAAGGCCAGGAATTTCATCAGGGCTGTCTTGAAGATCGGCATCCATTGTGATGACAACGTCACCTTCTGCTATTTTAAAGCCTTCGTTGAGAGCTGGCGACTTGCCATAATTTCTTCTGAAGCGTAAAGCCTTGATATTAGGATTATTCTTTGAAAGGTTTTGAATTATATGCCAAGAAGCGTCTGTTGAGCCATCATCTACGAAAATGATTTCGTAAGAAAACTTATTTTCATCCATGACGCGTCTTATCCATGATTCCAATTCTGGAAGAGATTCTTCTTCGTTTAAAAGAGGTATTACTACAGAAATATCCATTATTCTTTTATTTTTCTTTTTGCAAAGATAGCAATTATCAGTGAGTAAATAAATGATAAAACTATATTAATAAAAAACATCGACAAAGAAACTGCTAGCGGTGACATAAGTTGCTGCAATGTTTCATTATCGATGTTTTCGAAAAGGTCTATTCTTGATTCCAAAAGGAATGTATATGCTATAAAAAGAACTGCACTGAATATAATGGCTGAGATAAATCCCGTTGCGAACGACATTAGAAAAGCCGCGCCATAGGAGAATTCTTTCCACACAAATTTATGTTTGAAGAAAGCCAATGTCAGCGTTGAACCCAGCAAAGGAAGCAGATAAATTATTGAAAAGATATATGATTGCTGCACATATAAGAACCAGTAAAAGATGAAATATAATACGGAAGACATTAGGCTCAATATCAAGCCAGAGCATAATATTGTTGTCCAATATTGTTTTGGTGTATATGTCGGTTCAATGAGCATAAATGGATATAAAAAAAGGTAAGCTTGATATCGCACCGCTCAACCACATACCCTTGCTACCTTCCGGTCCTGGGGGATTCTGCAGGAGCTGGTCGTATAAGACTTACCCACTGCAAAAATACACTTTTTTTTGATACTGCAAACAAGTTTGGAAAGATTTTTTTTAAAAAGCCTAAAGCCTTTGAACTAAGGCAGTTGAACTTTTTTTGGTAGCAAAAAATGCTCATAACTCATAGCTCACAGCTCATAGCCTAACAAAAAAAGACGCATCAACGACACATTATTTATTGTATTTGTCGTTGATACGTCTCTAAATATTGGACATGATGAATCACATCCCTACACAACTGACAGCTAACAGCTAACAGCCAATAGCTAACAGCTAATAATCATATCTGCTTCATCAAATTAACCATTTCGATGGCTGTTGTGACAGCTTCGAAACCTTTGTTGCCAGCTTTTGAACCTGCTCTTTCAACAGCTTGCTCGATATTGTCTGTTGTGAGAACGCCGAAGATGATTGGCACGCCTGTTTGTAAGCCTGCTGCAGCAATGCCTTTTGTTGTTTCGTTAGCAACCATATCAAAGTGTGGTGTTGCGCCGCGGATGACTGCGCCTAAACAAACCACTGCGTCATATTTCTTTGACTCAGCTAATTTCTTAGCTACCAATGGAATTTCGAAAGCACCTGGAACCCATGCAAGGTCGATGTCTTTTTCATCGCCGCCATGACGTTTGAAAGCGTCGACAGCACCACCTAATAATTTATTTGTAATGATTTCGTTGAAACGTCCTGCTACGATAGCAATCTTCTGACCTTCAGCAATTAATTTTCCTTCGATGATATTCATTTTTATTTAGTTTAAAGTTTATTGTTTATAGTTTAGAGTAGTTGAAAGTGTAAAGTTGTAAGTTGACAGTATATATTAAGCATATTGTTCAACTACTCTCAACTCTACACTCTCAACTCTACACTTTATTTAATCTCTTTAACATGAAGCATGTGTCCCATTTTCTTATATTTTGTGTAGAGATAGAAAGCGTCTTTTTCGTTGCATGTCATCTCTATTGGTTCACGTCCCACGATTTCGATTCCGTAAGCGTTCAAGCCTGTTATCTTCATTGGGTTGTTTGTCATGACAGTAATCTTGCTGATTCCCAAGTCCGACAAGATTGAAGCACCTGTTCCGTAGTCTCTTAAGTCGGCAGCGAAACCTAAAGCCAAGTTTGCATCTACTGTATCCATGCCTTCGTCTTGGAGTTTGTAGGCTTTCAATTTATTTATCAAGCCGATGCCTCTGCCTTCTTGTTTGAGATAAAGTATCACGCCTCTGCCCTTTTCTTCGATTCTGCGCATTGCTTCTTGAAGTTGCTCGCCGCAGTCGCAGCGTAATGAGCCGAAAGCGTCACCTGTGAGACATTCTGAGTGAACACGGCAAAGTACTGGCTCTTCACCTGTGATGTCTCCTTTCACCAAAGCGATATGATGATCGCCTGTGACTTTGTCGATATAACCGTGTGCTACGAAGTTACCGTATTTTGTTGGAAGTTCTGCTTCTGTCACTTTCTCAACCAAAGACTCTGTTCTTCTTCTGTATCTGATTAAATCAGCTATAGAAGTGATTTTCAAATTATGTGTCTCTGCAAATTGAAGAAGCTCTGTTGTTCTCATCATTGTTCCGTCTTCGCGCATGATTTCGCAGCAAAGACCACATTCTTTAAGACCTGCAACTCTCATGAAATCGACTGTTGCTTCGGTGTGGCCGTTACGTTTGAAGACACCGCCTTCACGAGCTTCGAGTGGGAACATGTGACCTGGACGACGGAAGTCTTCTGGTTTTGCGTCATCTTCAACGAGTTTCATCGCTGTGATAGAACGCTCAACAGCTGAGATACCTGTCGTTGTGTCGACATGGTCGATAGATACTGTAAATGCAGTGCAGTGGTTGTCTGTGTTTTCTGTAACCATCTGATTGAGTTTCAACTTATGTGTAAGTTCTTTACTCATTGGCATACAGATAAGACCTTTAGCGTATGATGCCATGAAGTTGACGTTTTCTGTTGTTGCAAATTCAGCAGCGCAAATCAAGTCGCCTTCATTTTCTCTATCTGGGTCATCGACAACGATAATCATCTTACCATTTCTTAAATCTTCGATAGCTTCTTCAATAGTGTTGAATTTGTTTTCCATATTATATTGTGTTATTTATTTCTATTAAAATCCGTTTTCTTGTAAAAAGTCGAGGCTTATACCTTTATTGATATTAGAATCTGTGGACGTGATGTATCGCGTACCTACAAACATTTTTTGTACATATTTCCCGATGACGTCGTTTTCAAGGTTGACGGTATCGCCAATCTTTTTTGATGTCAATGTCGTTTCGCCTTGTGTGTGTTCTATTATTGAGACAGAAAACGATGATGAATCAACATCTGTGACTGTCAACGAAATTCCGTCGATAGCGATAGAGCCTTTCTTTACGATAAGTTCCAAGATTGAAGGTTCAGCAGAGAATGACATTCTTATCGCTTTGTCGTCATTATATTTCTTTATTATTGTTCCGACTCCGTCGATATGACCTGATACGATATGACCGCCGAGACGTCCATTGACAGCAAGAGCGCGTTCAAGATTTACGGTATCGTTGACTTTTAAATTCTTAAAGTTGGTCATCATCATTGTCTCAGGCATAACATCGACAGTGAAAGAATTGCTGTCGAAAGTAGTGACAGTAAGACAAATGCCGTTAGTAGCGATGCTGTCGCCGATGTGCATATCCGACATAATCTTATTTGCCGACACCGTCAGTTTGATGCTGTTGGCGTGTCGCACTATCGACTTTATCTTTCCTATTTCTTCAATTATTCCTGTAAACATATTATAAGTCTCCGAGTCACTGAGACATCGAGTCACCAAGTTCTGTTGACTGTTGACCGTTGTCTGTTGACTTTATTTTACACTTTATTAATATATCGTTTTCTATTTGTTCTATTTCAACATTTTGGAATGTGATTGCGTCTTTCATAAGTTCAATGCCTTGTCCTCCGACTGGCGATTTGGAGTGTTCGCCACCTATTATTTTAGGAGCTATGAAAGCATAAACTTCATCAACGCAGCCTGCTTCTAGAAACGCGGCATTCAATGTAGCGCCACCTTCAAGCAATAATGAATCAATGCCCATTTGTCCTAGCTTAATCATCAAATCGTTGATGTCAACATGACCGTCTTTCTCTTCACAATACAAAATTTCAACATTAAGAGATTTTAACATTTCAATTTTTGACTGTCGACTGTTGTCTGTTGACTGTTGTCCAACTGCTAAGATAGTTCTGTATTC
>JAZRNQ010000200.1:0-14323 GCA_045648285.1 Bacteroidales bacterium
TCAATAGTTGAGCAGAAGCATCTTCACCGAAAAATATATTCATAATTCTTAAAATTTATTTGCAAATTCCTTAAAAACACGACCTCTTTCCTCAAAGTTTTTGTAGCGGTCATAACTCGCAGCTGCTGGCGAAAGCAGACAAACATCACCACTTTTTGCCAAATCCTTCATAATCTCAAAAGCTGATTCCATATCAGTGTATTCCAAGATATTTCCGTCATATCCAGCGACTTGCAATTTTCCTTTAATCGTCTGTCCAGCCTGACCTGTTATCAAAATATAAGGCAATGGATTTTCTTTCAAGTATGTCACCAATGGCTCGTAATCGATACCTCTGTCGAAGCCGCCAAGCAAAAGAAAATTAACATTATGTATTGTCTTAAGCGCAGCTATCGTTGCTTGCGGAATAGTAGAGATGCTGTCGTTATAAAACTTTACACCTTTAAAAATTCCTACATATTCCTGTCTGTGTTCCAGCGACTTAAAAGTATAGAGATGAGGAATGAGACTTTCCAATGACAAACCGTACGACTTACAAGCACATAAAGCAGCTTTGACATTCATTTTGTTATGTTCGCCAAGAAGCGGAACCTCATCCCAATTTATATCACAATCTTCGAAACTATAATTTTCAAAATCGATGCAATGTACAAATGTTGACTGTTGACCTTTGATTGTTGACTGATTCACAACTGCCACATCACCATCATTCATATATCGCAACACATTGACTTTTGCTTCTTTATATTTCTCGAAAGTACCGAAATGGTCGAGATGTTCTTCAAAGACATTCAGAAGAATTCCAACATGAGGTGATTTATTTATGAATTGCAGCTGATGAGCTGAAAGTTCGTAAACTATTATAGTTCTTTCTTTTATGTCATCAACACAATCCAAAATCGGGATTCCGATATTGCCAGCGAGAATGGCATCATTTCCCGACTCCTTAATAAGATGATATATCAATGTAGATGTAGTGCTTTTACCTTTAGTTCCTGTAATACCAATAACCTGATTATGAAAAGCTTCCAAAAACAAATCCGTCTGAGACGTTATTTTAGAAAAATCTATTTCGACATCTTTAACCGAAATTCCCGGAGTTTTTATCACAACATCATAGTCTGAAGATGCTTTCAGATATTCGTCACCGAAATACAAGCTATATCTTTCTTTGTCAACATCTTGAAAAGCAGACTCATTCTTATCCGCAATTCCCACCATTGCATCTGGCATATATCTCTGCAAGAAACGCAATGTCGATTTTCCCTCACGGCCGAATCCAGCAATGAGGATTTTCTTTCCGCTTAATCTTCTGCAAATAGAATCAATCATCTTATCAATTGTTTTTGAATAAGTTATCTTTCAAAATCGCTTCAAAATGCTTAGGAAGGTTGTTCATCTCATCATATTGTTGCAATAAAACATCGAGCGGCTGTTGGCTGTTGGCTGTTGGCTGTTGGCAAAAATCCAGACAAGCATTGACCTCTTCTATCGTTCCCACACATTCAAAAGGTTTAACTTCAACTTCGCCTTTTAACTGTTTCAATATTGGCAATAAATCATTATCTTTCAATAAATTTCCGCCATAAATTTCTATCAGCTCTTCTTCTGGAATGAAAGGCGACATAATCAGATAAGTGAAAAGACATTTAGGACATTTGCCGCACCAAGAATCGGTCTTACTTCCTACATTGCAGCTTTTAAACACCTTATAATAATCTTTATTTTTAGCAAAAAGACTTGCGATTTGAATCTCGTTTATCGGACGTAAAAAACTAAAGTATTGTATTTCAGAGCTAATATATTTTTCCACATAATCTCTGAAATCATTTTCAAAAGCAATCGACTTGCTATATTGATGATTCACTTCTGTGTCTGGAACAGTAGGCTCGTTTGCACTCGACTCATTTGAAAGAGCGATATATTTTGAACTTGTCACAAAACCTATTAACAAAGTATAGAACGCCAACATCGCAGAGAAAGGAGTATGTCCGTTCAAGAAGCCTTCGTTATTCATTCTCAGCATTGTAGCATCAAGATTTCGTTTTATCACCGCAGTCTGTTCCATAGAGAATCCAGCCACCTCAACACATTCTTTAGTAGCTCCACGAGGATTGATAATCAAAGGAATAATAGGCATCTTATTTTTTAACGACTCGACAGTCACCACTGAATCCTTGCCGCCACCTATTGGAACTAAAGTAGTTTCCTTCAAAGAAACATCAACTTTTTCACAGACGACATCACTCTCGCAAATGATTTCCATAAAATCATTAACATTTTCCTTTATTCCATTAAGATAAAAGAACTCGCCCAAACCATTGAAATACAACTTCTTCCACCAAAGAATCTGATTTGCATCAAGCTTAAATGGCGACACATAAACTTTCTTCGGACACGCCAGTTTCCAATAACTAATCAGCTCTATCATTCCAATGTTAAAAAGAATCGTATCTAACTGATTTTTATTTATATCTGACCAATTATAAAAACTTCTCTGTGGTATTTCAAAAGATGGAGTAAAGAAATATTTATCGTCGAGGGAGAAATAAAATTTCACTGAAAACACATCATTTTCCAAAGTATAATCGTATCTTTGAAAACGGAAAAATTCATATTCTTCTCGCAAGGAATTATATTTGTTTTGGTCGTAGTAAGTTGCCATGACATCTAAAAATTGATTTACAAATTTAGTAAAATTCACAATTCATAATGCATAATTCATAATGCATAATTAAAATTAATAAAGAAATCATGAATAAGGACGAACTATTTAAGATTCAGAGCAATACATTAAATATAGCCACTGGCAATGTTTTGATTTCTGAGCCATTCATGAATGATTTTCACTTCAGACGTTCCGTCATCCTCATCATCGATCACAACGAAGAAGGCAGCCTCGGCGTCATTTTCAACAAACGCCTGACGATACCTTTCAACGAGATAGTTCAAGGATTTCCAGAGTTCAAGGCTGATGTTTATCTAGGAGGTCCTGTCGAAACGGATAGGATTTTCTTCATCCACACCATTGGCGAGATGATTCCTGATTCATATAAAATCAGTGATGGATTATATTGGAGCGGCAACGTAAACGCCCTCAAAGCCATGATTAAGATGGATTTGATTAAGCCTCATGAAGTACGTTTTTACGTAGGATATGCAGGATGGGAAGGCGGACAGCTACGCAATGAGTTAAAGGCAAATACCTGGCTTGTCGGTAAATTCAGCAGCAAACAACTTCTCACAACAATGCCTGGCAAGATGTGGAAAAGCTTCGTCAGACAAATGGGAAAACGATATATGCTTTGGGACAAATTCCCTGTGAATCCTTCGGAGAATTAATTTTAAACTTCAGAATCTCAAAACATCAGAATCTCAAAAAATTTTGAACTTCTGAAGTTTTGAAATTTTGAGATTTTAAATTTCTATACAATCAATCGTTAACTGCCTTATAAAAAAGGTCGTGTATTTCTGTTCTAACATTTAACTTTGACAATTTATTATTATCAGAAGTTGGGTAGACTCTATTTGACAAGAATATCACAATCAAATCATTTTCAGGATCTGCCCATGCGAAAGTACCAGTGAATCCCGTGTGTCCGTAACTCGACATGGACGATTGCTTTGACGGAGTGAAATACTTTGCTTCAGGGTCTATTTCAGGTTTATCGAATCCGATGCCTCTTCTGTTTTCGTTATCAGCGAAAGGCGCTGACGTAAAATAGTTTATCGTCTCTTCCGAAATGAACTGCGTTCCATTAGCGTAACCTTTATTTAGAAGCAGCTGCATCATAACAGCCAAGTCTCTAGCATTAGAGAAAAGTCCAGCATGACCAGACACCCCACCAAACAAAGCAGCAGTCTGATCATGCACATCACCGCAAATCAGCTGATTACGAAAATATTTATCATCTTCCGTTGGAACAATATTATCAATATCATGTTTATTTAAAGGCTTAAAACAGATATGATTTAAGTTTAACGGTTCAAAGAAATTTTCTTGAAGATACGACTCAAACGATTGATTTGTAATAGACTCCACAATTTCTGGAATAAAATAAAAACCCAAATCACTGTATTTGTACTTCTTCTCTTTTAGTTCCGATTTCATAATAGTATCGTATATTTCATATCTGAAATCCTCAGACAGATAAAGATTTCTCGCAACACGAACAGTATGTTCCTCGTCTATATTTTCCCTAAAAAGATTCATATCCGGAACATTCCCATCACATGTCAGCTTATATATTGGAATCCATGGTGTCATTCCTGATTGATGGGTTAGGAATTCTATAAGTTTTATCTCACCCTTATCTGATTGATTCATAAAAGGAAAGTAATCGCCTAAAGTAGAATTCAAATCCAGTTTTCCTTCATCGTAAAGTTTCATCAAAGCAAATGAAGAAGCAAATATTTTTGTAAGAGAAGCGATGTCATAAATCGCGTCTGCACTTACATATTTATCGCCTTCGTATGTAAATTTTCCGTAATTGCCTTCAAAAATTATCTTTCCGTCTTTCATTGCAAGAAGCTGACAGCCAGGATATGCTTTTTGATTTATGCCATCAAGCAGCAAAGAGTCAATCTTACGAATATATTGATTATCAATCAATGCAACTGGCAATGTCTCTGGTGAAAGAAAACCTTTAAACTCGTAACCGCGACCGCATTCATATTTTTTCACAGAGACTGGCAACTTACCTTTTGGCGACATCTTTCCCACAAGAATATCGACTATCGCATTGGCAACCATCTCATTATCTTCATAACCAACAATAAGAGAAGAAAGATTTCTGCCGAAAGAGAATTTATCTACAGCATACGGACTTCCGAAGAGGTTAAGAATCAACTTAGTAGAATTAGGCAGTTCCTTGACGAATTTTATCATCGCTGGTGTGATGCCGTAATTTTTAGAAGGATAACTTGAAGTATTTCTGATATTCAAAATAACGTAATCGTATGATTTTAACTGCTTTGCTGTACGTCTGACCTCTTCATCTGAAGCGTCGTTGTTTATTAGGAACGGAACGTTTGTAATTCCATTTTCCTTTAACATAGCAGAGATAGAGTTATCTTTTCCGAAAGTCACGACTGCTATTTTTTTGTTGGAATCTTTCTTAAGGGGTAGTATCTCCTTTTTATTTTCAAGCATTGTAACAGCTTCGTTGTAAAGACGTTGCTTCAACATATAATATCTATTCTGATGCAAGTCGTTTTGTAATCTATTTACTGACTGAGACTTATAATCATTCAGACCAATCTGGTATTTATATAGCAGAACTTTCTTACAGCTCTCCTCCACTCTATTTCTAACCACTTCATCATTTTTTGCAGCATCTATGATAATCTGCATCGAAGCCTCAGCGTTTATTGGTAGAATCATAATGTCATTACCAGCCATAAGTGCTTGAAGACAAACGCTATCTTGATGTGTTCCGTTATATGCGCCTTTCATTTCAAGGCCGTCGGTAAAGATGATTCCGTCGAAATTCATTTTCTCTTTAAGAAGGTCCGTCACAATATTTTTAGAAAGAGACGACGACATATTAACGACAGGCTCCAATGCAGGGAAATAAAGATGTCCGACCATCGCGCCTTTAACACCTTTATCTATTGCATATTGGAAAGGATATAGCTCGATTTTTTCTATCTCTTCCAAAGAATTTTTAATTATTGGCAATGCGTGATGAGAATCTGTTTTAGTGTTGCCGTGACCTGGAAAATGTTTCATGGAAGGAAGCACTCCGTTATTTTGCAGAGCCAAAGCGTAAGCAGTACCTTTACGAGCCACATTATCAGGGTCTTCACCGAAGCTACGGAATCCAATGACTGGATTATTAGGTTCATTATTCACATCAATATCTGGTGCAAAATTGACATTGATACCGATACGAGTACATTGTTCTGCAATCTGACATCCCATCTCAGAGATAAGAGAGTCGTTGGTTATCGCGCCGAGTGTCATTTGATAAGGATATGACAATCCGTCGTTTATGCGCATTCCAAGTCCCCACTCTCCATCGATAGCAATCATCATTGGAGTCTGTGCCATTGACTGCCATTCATTTGCTTGAAGCAACAAATCCTCGGCATCGGTACGGAAGAATGTGACGCCACCGATATTATATTTCTCAATATATTCATCAATATTCGCATCAAAATCCTTGTTCGGCTGGTTGGCTCTGAGGTTCATCAGCTGTCCGACTCTCTGTTCCAACGTAAGAGAATTAAAGACTGAGTCGACCCATTTTTCCTCATCGTTTTGAGCCAATATATTTAAGGATAAAAATAAAAATACGCTTAATATTATCTTTCTCATTGCTTTATAATTAAATTCACAAAATTCGCTAACTCTTTGAAATCAAATGGCTTGTATATTATTTTCTTCTCCTTGTCGAGGAGATAGAAACTTGGTGTTGCTGTAACAGCATAATCATCAACAAAAGGACAATTCCACTCCAAGCCATCGTGATAGAAATAACCTTTTATCTTATTTTTCTTAACGATATTCTTAATTTTCTTTAACTCGCCTTTCACACTGACTGCCACCAAAGAGAAATTAGGATTTTCATCCAAAAACAACTTCAAGTCTTTGATATTCTCGCGACAATGATCGCAGGTATAAGACCAGAAGTAGACAATAGTAAAATCATTATCAATATCATACAAACTAAAATCCTCATCAAAAATTGTCTTTCCAGAAATATTTTCAGCTAAGCTACCAATACTCGCCCTTGAATTAAATTCTGCAATAGAAAGCAGTTCCTGATATTGTTCCTCTGTACATTCTACATCTTCAGAATAAGGAATACGTGTTAGATAATCAACGACTTCATTTATTTGCAATTCCTTGAATGTCTCAATAAGAAATTGATATACAAATTTATACATCTCATAATTTATCGTAGCACGATTCAACACATTATCGCTACCTAGAATCAAAGCCATTATCTGCTGTTCCTCATTCTGATCTTTTGTCAGCTGTATCGACAAGAAATCAAAAATCTTCTGTGTAAGCACGTCTGATGAAATCAACGAAACATCTTTAAAATCCACATCATTGAAGAAATTAGCTACCAACTCTTCACGCTGACTTTTGAAATCGAGTTTAAGATTTAATGGCATAAACCTATCAGTACGAATCAATACTGACGCATAATTATCATGAAGAATCAAAGAATCTGTAAATGCCATGAAGTCATCTTGCAAAGAAGAATATTCGTTAAGTGCATCAGCATAAAAGGCAGATTCAACATCAAACTCTCTCAAAATAGGTTTTAGCACATTCAGAGATTTAAACGTCTGCTCCTTGATTATCTCATAAATATGCCAATCAGTATTAACTTGCGAATCAATAAATTCTATAGATTTTTTATCATAAATATTTTTAACAATCATTTTCACAGGAGCATCGTCATAAACAAACTCCACTGCAGGACCATATTCTGTCTCAAGCAGATACATGCCTTTCGTAAGCGGAGTATTGAACTCAACCCTCTTATCCTGCGACATCATCACCGAGTCGATGACTTCCAAATACAAGCCACTGCAAGCATTGAGATACACTTTCTGCTGAGGCAGATTGAAAAACGTAGCTGATACCGTCTGAGAATAAGCACAAGACGAAACCAGCAAAGACAGAGTGATTATCAATAACTTAAAACCTTTCATATTTAAAATTGTTGTTTAACAAAGATAAGAAAAAGGCTAAAGACAAAAGACAAAAGGCTAAAGTTTTTTTAGTTAGGAGTTAGGAATATTTTTGTTAGAAATTCAAAAAATCAGAACTTCAGAACCTCAAAATCTCAGAAAAATTCTAAAGTTTTGAGATTCTAGGATTTTTAGTTTTTTTCTTAACTTTGCAGTCTTTTAAGAAACGTATTTTTTCATTATAAAATATTGATATTCAAATGAAAGCCCAGATAACGAACAAAGAGATATGGAGTATTGCCATTCCTATTATGTTAGGCAATTTAGCTCAGACCATCATCAACTTTACCGACACCGCATTTGTCGGACATCTTGGAGTCGTTGAGTTAGGCGCATCAATGTTAGCTGGACTTTTCTATTTCGTTTTCACCACCATTGCGACAGGTTTCGCCATTGGAATTCAAATCATTATCGCACGTCGTTTTGGCGAAGGCAAGAGAGAAAGAGTCGGTGTCATCTTCGAACACGGCTCGCTTTTCGTCTTGATTTTAGGAACGATATTATTCTCAATTCTATACTTCTTTTCCGAGTCGCTTTTAGCTTGGCTCATCGACTCGCCAAACATTTACGCTTCAGCATTAGATTATATAAAATACCGTCAGTTCGGCATTATCTTCGTTTGTTTCAACTTCTTATTCAGAGGTTTATATGTAGGAATATCAAACACCAAAGCCATTACTTATTCCACAATAATAATGGCGATTGTTAATATATTTTTAGATTATTGCTTAATATTCGGTAATTGGGGTTTCCCAGAAATGGGCATCGGAGGAGCAGCATTAGCATCATTCTGCGCAGAAGTCGCGGCATTCTTATTCTTCACAATCTATAGTTACATCACTTTAAGAAACAAAGACTTCGGAATGTTTAAAGTTCATAAGCTAGAATCAGAACTGATGAAAAGAATACTTAAAATCGCAACGCCTACTATGATTCAGAAGCTATTCTCATTCGGAGTTTGGTTTGTCTTTTTCATCTTAATCGAAAAAATGGGTGAGACAGCGACAGGCATCTCTTCTATCGTAAGAAGCGTTTATATGATTCTCATCACTCCATGTTTCGCTTTCGCAACAACGACTAACACATTGGTAAGCAGAACTATTGGAGCAGGACATCCGGAACAAGTCTTCGACACCATTACCAAAATTATGAAGAACTGCATCGTCTGCACCATACCAATTATTTTAGTCATTATGATATTCCCTATTCAAGTGGCAAGCATCTACACCGACGACATCAACTTCGCACAAATGGTAGTACCTTCGATATATGTCATTTGTCTCGGCACTATCTTACAAGGCGTTGGCAACGGATATTTCGAAGCAGTCTCCGGCACCGGCAACACATCGGCTGCATTATATTTAGAAGCTGCAATATTAGTCGTTTACGTAATCTATATCGCAATTATGACCAATATCACCGACAATGTCCAATGGGTATGGACAGCGGAGATTTTATACGGCGGACTTCTTGGTGCGATATGCTACCTTTATATGAAATTCGCGAATTGGAATAAGAAGAGGATTTGAGGAATTGAGGAACTGAGGGTATGAGGGTATGAGGATTTTTTTAAGACACCGAGTCACCGAGACACCGAGTCACCAAGTCTCGCGTAGAGTCGCACGGACGTGCGACTTTGGAATTGAGGAATTTGGTAATGATTGTAGAGTCGCGTCAATGTTACCTTAAAACAACACATTGACACGTCTGATTTTATTAAGAATTATTATGAAAATTATATTAACAATATTAGGTTTATTATCATTAACGTTAGGTGTTATTGGGATTTTTGTTCCGATATTGCCGACGACACCGCTATTGCTTCTTGCGGCATGGTGTTTCTTTAGAAGTTCCAAGACTTTATACGAGAAGCTCATCAACAGCAAGCATTTAGGTTCGTATATAAAAAACTTCAGAGAGAATAAAATCATCCCTCTGAAGACTAAAGTTTATATCATAACGATGGTGTGGGCCAGCTTGATTTATTGCATCTTCTTCATCGCTGACGGAATGCTCTGGCTACAGATTTTATTGGCAATAATACTCGTCGGTGTGACGATGCATATACTTTCTTATAAGAGTCGCTAATCTCGTTATCTTACTTTAAACACCCAAGCCGCATCGCTCTTCAAGTCGTTGTATTTAAGCGGCGTAGTGTCAATAATCATCTTGCCGTTTTCATATCTCCAAGGCAAAATCTTTTCACAGCCTAACATAGTAACAACAGTATTTTCTTTTGGCTGCGGAATTTCAAGAACGAGCTCATCTTGCGGATATTCTATTGCTATCGCGTATAAGTCATCGCCTTTTGTCGTGTAACAAACGTATGGCTGCTCACACTTATATTCTGCCTCGAAACCGTTTTCAACTTTCAACAATTCTTTCTGAGACGCCATATTTGAAGAGACGAACAATCGCATCATGGCATCGATATTTTTCTCTTCATATTCGACTTTGATGTTATACGATTTTCCTGCTTTGAGTTTGATAGTTGCTGAAGTAGAATTCCAGTTTTTTGCCTGGTCGGCATCGCTTTGTTGTTCGTTAGCCTTCGATGGATTATAATCGATAATGACCTTATCGTCGATATACAATCTGACATTATCATCGACTTCCACTTCAAAAGTATATTTATCTGTCTTTTCCGGAACGAACACTCCTGTCCATGTAGCGCTGAAGTTATCGTAGCTTATCGCCTTATCAGGAGAGTTACGATGCCAGTTGAAATCTATCAAAGAGTCAGTTCTTGTGATTGATACTTCTTTCATTTCGTAGAACTTGGTATAAGGACGAGTTCCATATATTGCCTCGCCGTTTATCTCGAGCCATTTGCCAAGGTCTAACAATCTTTCTTGTTGAATCATTGGAATAATGCCGTCCGCTGCAGGACCTACGTTGAGAGTCATGCCACCGCCCGCAGCGACAGTCTTTGCAAAATGACGAATCAACTCTTTAGAGGTGAGATAATTGGACAGCGGCTCATTGCGGTTAAGTCCAAAGGAGCGACCTATGCCGCGGCATTCCGCCCATGGTCTGTCGGTCTGAGTGATACCTGCGCTATATTCCGGTGTTCTGAAACCATATTGCGCTCCATGACCCCAGCGGTCGTTGACGATAGCCTCCTCGCCTACTGTGTTATAATACCAAGCGATGAGTTCGGCAGCGTGCCATTGCTCAGCGGAGTTACGCCATTCGCCGTCAGAGAAGATGATAGAAGGACGATATTTTGTAACCAATTCTTTGAATTGAGGAATCATGTGATTGTCGACATAATTAGCGATAGAATCATCTGGATCGATGTACCATCTGTGCATGGGGTTGGTCCATTCTGGGAGTGAATAATAGAATCCCATCTTCAAACCTTCAGCACGTACTGCATCAGTGAGTTCACCGACGATGTCGCGTTGTGGTCCGCCCACCACGCTGTTCCATTCTGGAGAATATTCGCTGTCCCAGAGGCAGTAGCCATCGTGATGTTTTGAAACGAGAAGAACATATTTCGCTCCGCTCTTCTTGAACAATTCTGCCCAATCTGAAGGATTCCAAAATTCCGCCTTGAACATTTTGTCGAAGTCACGGTAGGTAAAATCTTCGCCGTAGTTTCTCTTCTGGAAATTGACACGAGTAGAATCGTTGTTCATCAATCCGCTGTAATACCATTCAGCGTAACCTTCGTTAGAAGCGAAGGCAGGGACAGAATAGACGCCCCAGTGGATGAAGATTCCCAGTTTTGCATCTGAAAACCATTGTGGATAACCACGTTGCTGCAACGATTCCCAAGTCGGTTCAACTTTTTGAGCGAAAGATGATAACGCTAAGAAGCATATCAATAGGGTAAGAAGTTTTTTCATATTTTTTTTATTTTTAAGTCAACGGACAACTGTCAATAGTCTTTGTCCAAATTATTAGTTATTTATATTCCATTTTTAAGAAAAGTTCTCAAGTTTATATGTTTAATTCCATCATAGTCATTGTTAGTTATCAATGGCGTCATCGAAATAACATATTTTGGATAATTGTCTTGTATCTTCTTCAAATTACCAAATTCTCTTTGACGGGTTTCTTCATTTATAATCAAATATGAAACTTGAACATAAATTTTCTCTCCATTTGGCTTAGTGCATACAAAATCAATCTCGCTCGATTGCAATTGTCCGACAAAAACTTCATATCCCAACCGTACAAGATTTTGATATACGACATTCTCAATGACTTTCTCAACATCACCCTCACGTGTGCCGCCCGCAATAGCATTTCTTATTCCGTTGTCTTCGAAATAATATTTCTCATTACTGTCGAACAAACGCTTTCCATGAACATCATAACGATTCACTTTATTAATTATATAAGCATCAGAAAGATAATTCAAATAATTAAGTATTACAGAAGCCGAGATATTTTCGCCATTGGATTTCATATACTTACTGACATTATTAGCAGAAATTATCTTTCCGGTATTATCAGCCAAATATAAAACCAGATTCTCAAGAAAATTGACATTTCTGATATTGTTTCTCATTATCACATCTTTCAGAAGCACTGTATTATAAATATCTTTCTGATATTCACGAACATCATCTTCATGCAATCCAATCTTATTCAAACCGGGCATTCCACCTAAATTGATATATTGTGTCAGAGAATCATCGTTATCATCAAGAGAATGGAATGTCAGGAATTCTTCGTAGCTCAAAGGTTGTATGTAAATTTCCTTAAATCTTCCTCCGATTATCGTACTTAACTCACCGCTCAACATCTTAGCGTTACTTCCAGTGATTATGACATCGGCATTTTCTTCGGTACGATAACTTCTCACGCAACGTTCAAATTCCGCAATATCCTGAACTTCATCGATAAGAATATAATTATGTTTATCCTTAACGAATTTACTTTCAATATAATCGTTAAGATTCTGATAATTTCTGATGAAATCAAACTCACGTTTTTCCTTATCGATATAAATTATATTGGAGTCTGGCTCATTTATCTTTTCCTGATAAAATTGCTTCAAGAGATAACTTTTTCCGACACGTCTCTGTCCTGTCAGAACGATTATCATTTCTTTTCCTAAATATTTGAAAATCTTATCAAGATAGTTTTGCCTTATGATTAATTGTTTCATAACTTATACTTAATAACATTTGCAAATATACAAATTTTATTAAGTATAAGTTATAAAAATAGAGAAAAATAAGATTTTATTAAATATAGTTAATAAGATTATTTAAAGGATATCAAGTCAATATTCAAAATAACAATATCAGAAAGTGATTTATTATTTTATACTCTCAACCTCTGATATAATCATATTACAATCATCTGATTTACAAACATTCAGTTCTTCTGCCGGAGCACTTTCCTCTTCACACTTACACTTAAAACCCTCTGATATTTCAAAAGAGAGATTACAATTTTCTGTTGGTAAACCACATGTTCCATGACATTTTATGGCGAAGGTTTTATTCTCATTTTTATTATAAGCAATATAGTACATAATACTCATTGGATTATCAAAATCGTCATCCAATATGTATTCCATCTTTATCAATTCCATATCATCAAGATAGAAGAATTCAAAATAAGTGATTTGATAATTGTCCGAATCGTGTACAAGCTTTATAAATTCAGGAAAATGCGCCGCAACACTTTTCATATCCATTCTAGTATCATGACTTTCTCTTACAGTAGAATATTCACGCATCTTAGCGTTTCCAATAGCATATAACTTTCCTTCCTCATTAAATTTCATTCCAGATGATTTAGGATCATTGCTTTTTACATATTTTCTCACAGATTCATACTTACTTAAATCAGAACCTTGATAATAATTATTTTTATTGGTCAAATTTGCGGTTCCACATGAAGTATTACATATATAATACAACACAACCATAAGCATCACACTTGCTTTTAATAAATATGTTTTTTTCATAGGATTATGTATTTAAATTCATTGCAATAATAATAATAATAATAATTCACAAGTTTATTTAAAAATAAATTATAAAAAAAGTACTAACATATTGAATGTTAATAATTTTTAACATTAAAAAACTTGACTAGTATTAAAAAAGATTATATATTTGCGGAGTAATTTAAAACCGAAAGTTATGGCAACATTTTTTAAATCATCACCTATTTTATATGGAAAGTCAGCGGAAAGATTCGATAGAGAAGCTGACAAAAACAAGTCATTGCAAACACCCACATTATCAGAAGAAGAAAACGAGGAATTGATGAGATTCCTTGAAAAATCTAAAAACTTCAAATTCTGATAATTGTGAAAACAAACTCATCTTACGCCCCTTATATAATGCTTCCTTTCAATAAGGAAATTTTAGAAAGTTGTTCTGACTTCAGTTGTGGAGATGACGAATTAGATAATTTCTTCCATAACGATGCTGACTTATATTCAATGGAATTAATGGGGAAAACATACTGTTGGATAACAAATGACAAACCGCATCAAATTGTCGCATTGTTTACCTTAGCGAACGACAGTATCAAAACATTTAATCTTAATAACAGAATACGTAACAAGTTAAACAGGACTATCAATAATAGCAAACGAGGAAGAAGTTATCCAGCAGTTTTAATCGGAAGATTGGGAATC
>JAZRNQ010000201.1:0-7880 GCA_045648285.1 Bacteroidales bacterium
ACCTGCTGATATTGAATAAGCGAGAGGCATCATAACAAGTGTGATGAAACTTGGTATTGCTTCTGTAGCGTCGTCGAAGTCGATGTTTCTTACTGGTTCCATCATGAGCATACCGACGATGATAAGCACCGGTGCTGTTGCCGCTCCTGGTACAGAGAGGAACAATGGTGAGAAGAACAATGCTATTGCGAAGCAGCATGCTATTGAAAACGCTGTGAGACCTGTGCGACCGCCTTGTGCCACGCCCGCTGCACTTTCCACGTATGTCGTTGTTGTTGAAGTACCGAGTACTGCGCCTGCTGTAGTAGCGATAGCGTCAGCCATGAAAGCTTGTTTCAAGTTTGGAATACGTCCGTTCTCATCGACCATCTTAGCCTTAGTGCTGACACCGACGAGAGTTCCTACAGTGTCGAACAAGTCGATGAAGAGGAAGGTGAACACTATCACAAGCATATCGAGAGTGAAGATATTGTTCCATTCAAACTTACAGAAGATAGGTTCTATCGATTCTGGTGTTGACACCACGCCTTTAAATTCGGTGACACCCATTGGTATTCCTATCAATGTTGTAGCAAGGATTCCTATAAGCATCGCACCTTTGACGTTCAAGGCGTAAAGCACTGCTGTTATGACCAGACCGATGATTGCGAGCAATGCAGTTCCAGAAGTGATGTCGCCGAGAGCCACGAGAGTAGCGTCGTCATTGACGATGATACCAGCATTTTGGAATCCGATGAAAGCGATGAAAAGTCCGATACCGCCGCCGATAGCATAACGCAAGTTCTTAGGAATAGCATTGACGATAGCCTCGCGTATATTCGTTATCGTCATCAAAATAAACAATAAACCTTCTATGAAGACCGCAGTAAGAGCAAACTGCCATGTGTAGCCCATTCCCATGCAGACGGAGAAAACGAAGAATGCGTTGAGTCCCATTCCAGGAGCGAGGCCGAAAGGTAATTTTGCAAGAAACGCCATCGCAAGAGTACCGATGATAGCAGCGAGAGCTGTGGTTGTGAAGACGGCACCGGCTGGCATCCCGTCGAGGAGACCGAACATCGAAGGGTTCACGGCAAGGATGTAAGACATCGTCAAGAATGTAGTGATACCAGCAACAATCTCAGTACGAACATTGTGTTTCTTGGAATCAAATCCGAAAAGTTTGTTTAACATAATACAAAGTTTTAGTTAGTAAAATCTTTGCGAATTTATAGATTATTCTTCAAAAACACAAGTGATTTTTGAGTTGCTGAGTTGCTATGTTATTTATCAATATCCGAACAACTCCTAACTCCTAACTAATCATTCAAAGCTTCCATCACATCGCTAATCGAATATCCTTTCGAGACAGCGTATCGTATCAGCTTCGCCTTGCGCTTGTAAGGGTCGTCTTCGTTTATCTTTTTGTTTTTAAGAAGATTTACGAGTTCTTCTTTATACGAATCCTTATCTATTTCAGAAAGAACATCATCAATGATTTCTCTGTCGACGCCCTTTGTTATCAACGAAAGCTTAATCTTATTGACGCCCCATTTTTTCAGATTCAGCTTACCTTTCACAAAAGAACGACAATAACGCTCATCGTTGATAAATCCTTCATCTTGAAGAAAATCAATGATGAAATCTCTGTCATTGTCATCAAGTTCAAAAGTATCGAGTTTTGTAAATATCTCCTTCTTGCAACGGTCTTGATAGTCGCAATAATGAATCATTTTTTTCAAGGCAGTTTCTTTATCCATATAAGTCAACAGTCAACGGACAACAGACAACAGACATTGTCCTTTTTTTAACAACTAAAATTCTTCACACAATTTCAATCCTTTTTCTATTGCAATCTGAACTTTCTCAGCCTTCTGTTCGTCAGTGCTATAATCCATATTTTGCGCAGAAACGACGTGCAATTCACCGAGTCCCCAGAGTTTGCTCAAGGCTTTGATGTAAGGCGTCGCTTGTTCCAAATCGTCTCCCGTACTGATATTCATACCTCTCGTCGTGATATAAAGCACCTTTTCTGCTTTACATAAACCATAACATTCTTTATCTGTACTTGCGAAAGTCACATTGAAGAGCGACATATTTTCAAAAAAGACTTTCAATGCACTTGGAAAACTCATATCCCAGAAAGGTGACGCAATCACAAGCCTATCAGCAGCAGCAAGTTTCTTCGCCATCGCTACATATTCTTCTGGAACGATACCATTATTTCTATCATTTAAAATATCATTATTTACAACAGGAAAAGAATATTCTGACAATCTTACAGTTTCTACTTCATATTTCTCTGACAATTTACCAATAATTGCATCAGCTATCTTTTTGGTGTTAGAACCATTTCTCAAACATGCATCAATATAAAACAGTTTCTTCATTTCTAATGATTTTTATATGCAAAGATAACGAAAGTCAAAAGTCCAAACTATAAATATTTTATTTTTTATTGAAGTTATTCCTTTTGAAAAAAATAATTATCTTTACAACCGAAATGCAAGATGTCATCGTTAATAGTGCCATCTTTTCGCTTTAGAATTAAATCATTTATTATCATAATATTATGAAAAAGTTATTAGTAATTTTATGCTGTATTTTAGCATTACAATCATGTAATAATGGTACTACAGGAATTGAAACCATCAATGGTTTTGACGTCAATTGGTCTGGCGATTTGAACAAGAATGAACAAGCCGCTATCAAAGACATGATTTCCAATATGGTGAAAGTCGAGGCCGGCACTTTCTACATGGGCGCACAAAAAGACTCAGTCGAATACTACAACTACGACGAAAACGCCACAAGCTGGGAATCTCCAGTACACGAAGTGACAGTAAGCGAATTTTACATCAACAAATACGAAGTGACACAAGCACTTTGGAAAGCTGTCATGGGCAAACATAACGACAAAAAAGACGAATACGACCAATGGGAAGACAGATTCGGCAAAGGTGACAACTACCCTGCTTACAGAATCTCTTTCGAAGAAGTCGAGACTTTCATCGGCAAATTGAACGAATACACAGGCTTGAACTTCGCTCTTCCAACAGAAGCTCAATGGGAATACGCAGCAAGAGGCGGTAAAGATACATATTACTCATTATATGCTGGCGGCGACAATGTACTCGAATACGCATGGGTTTATACAGAAAACAGCATCTACAACATCAACAAATGTTCAGAAGTCGGAAAGAAATTACCTAACACTTTAGGTCTCTACGATATGAGCGGCAACGTCTGGGAAATGTGCCAAGACTGGTATTACGACTACACAGCAGCTCCTGCAACAAACCCTGTCGGCGAAGCTTACACTGGCTATCACGTTTATCGCGGCGGCAGCTGGAACAACAACGCTCAACAAGCTAGAGTGACAGCACGCTACAAACAAGGTATCCACTACCGCGACTATAACACTGGTTTCAGATTAGTCTTAGAATAATTCATAATTCACAATTCATAATGCATAATAAACAAACAATAATTATGAATTATGCATTATGAATTATGAATTAATTTCTGAAGAGTTTATCAATCCATAACGCCTTGCCGATTTTACGCAGGGCGTTTTTCACATACTGACGGTTCTCTGGCTTGTACCAGAAGAAGAATCTCTGCTGGTCTAGTTTCTCTTGCTTTGTCTTCGCAACGAAGACTGGCTTCAAACTATAAGGGTCATAACCAGAATAATAAATCTCCGTCGCTAAAGTCATCGGCGTCGGCGTGAAATCCTGAACCTGCTCCAACTTATATCCAAGTTCCTTCGTCTTGACTGCAAGTTCTGCCATGTCAACCAAAGTACATGCTGGATGACTTGATATAAAATAAGGTATCAGTTGTTGGTTGAGACGATATTTCTCATTCACCTTATCGAATTTCTTTTTCAGTTTAACGAAGAGACTGAAAGAAGGCTTACGCATCAAACGCAAGACCTCGTCGCTGGAATGTTCAGGAGCGACCTTCAAACGACCGCTCACATGACGTTTCATCAGCTGCTCGAAATATTCATCATATCCTAATTTTCCCGAAGTGTCTTCATTTGTCAAGAATAAATCATAACGAATTCCAGAACCTATGGTCGCTTTCTTCACTGCTGGAATCTTATCTACTTCCTTATATAACTCAATAAGCGGATGATGATTAGTGTCCAAATTCTTGCAAACATTAGGCTGTATGCATGTCGAACGGATACATTTCTCACAAAGACTCTCGTCTTTTCCCTTCATGCGATACATATTAGCCGAAGGACCGCCGAGGTCGGAGATATAACCTTTGAAGTCTTCCATCTCCGTGACTTGCTTCACCTCTTTCATGATAGAAGCCTTGCTACGCGATGCCACGAACTTACCCTGATGCGCCGAAATGGTACAGAAGGCACAGCCGCCGAAACAGCCACGATGAATGTTGACAGAATGACGAATCATCTCGTATGCTGGAATCACGCCGCGTTTTGCGTACTTAGGATGCGGCAGACGAGTGTAAGGCAAATCGAAAGAAGCATCAATTTGAGATTCCGTCATCGTTGGATAAGGAGGATTTATATATAAGGTGTAATCGCCAACATCTTGAAGCAGACGATTAGCCTTTTTCTTATTCGATTCAATCTCGACATTTTTAAAGTTTGAAGCGTATGCTTTCTTGTCTTTCAGACATTCCTCATGAGAGACGAGACGAAGGTCGTTCCATTCGGATTTGATAAATTGTGATTTTTTATTAAGGAAGAAAGTCTGAGGAATATTCGTTATCTCATTTATCTTCTTACCATTTTCCAGTGCCTTGGCAATCTCCACTATGCCAAGTTCTCCCATGCCATAGACGCCGAGGTCAGCCTTAGAGTCGAGCATGATAGTAGGTTTCAGCTCATCAGCCCAGTAGTCGTAATGCGTCACTCTTCGCAAAGAAGCCTCGATGCCGCCGATGATGACTGGTACATCTGGATATAATTTCTTTAAGATATTTGAATATGTTATCGTCGCATAATCAGGACGGAAGCCTGCTTCGCCGCCTGGAGTGTAGGCATCGTTTGAGCGCAGGCGCTTGTTAGCAGTGTAATGGTTCACCATCGAGTCCATGGCGCCGGCGGAAATGCCGAAGAAAAGACGCGGCTTGCCGAATTTCTTGAAGTCGCGGAGGTCGTCGCGCCAGTTAGGCTGCGGAATCAGTGCCACCTTGTAGCCATGATGTTCAAGGACGCGGCCTATCACAGCAGCGCCGAAAGCAGGATGGTCGACGTATGCGTCGCCAGTGATAATCACGACATCGACTTCGTCCCATTTGCGTAAGTCAGTCTCTTTCTTTGTTATCGGAAGCCAATCTAGTAAGTTCATGCGAAAAACTCTTTTAATGCCTCGCGAGCGTCACGAAGCTTGTCCAACCAAACCTCTCTTGAATTCTGACCGATGATGTCGGTGATATATTTCACTGCAACGAAATTCACGTCCATCAGCTTACACACCTGAGCCTGAGCGAAAGCCTCCATATCGATGACATCACCAGTGAAATTACCCACTTCTGTCACGAAGCTGTCGCCAGTATTGCTGACGCCGACATTCTCATATCTATCAATGACGTCAATACCAACTTTCTCAGGGAATGAAATATCAGAGCATACGTGAGGAAGGACAATTTTCTCCAAGTCTCTATCCACAAAACGATGACACACGAAGATGTCGCCGACATTATGATTGAGAGTGCCGGCAGTACCGACATTAAGGACAAGGTCATATTTCTCTTCACAGAGAGCCTTCGTCAAGTTAAAAGCCGAGAGCACCTTACCCATTCCCGTCCTAAGGAATGTAATATCAACACCTTGTAGTTCAAAAGGAAGAACTTCCTCATCGAAAGCGTATGTCACTAATATTTTCATAGAGATATTTTTTACAAAGATAATGATTTTGGATAAAGGCTAAAGGTTAAAGGCTAAAGTTTTTTTTAGAACTAAGAACTAAGACTATTGGCTGTTGATTTTTTCAATGAGCCGCTAGCTTAAGGTCACTGAGCATGTCGTAATGCAACGCCATCACTTCATCACAAAACATCATCCACTAAACCACACGAAACTTCACGAAATTGTTTTTTAGGTAACAAACCACATCATTGCATTACTACATTAATACATTACCAATTGCCATCCACGAAACCTCACGAATCTTCACGAAATTGTTTTTCAGCGAAAAGCTACATCACTGCATTACTACATTACTAAAAAAAGCTCAACAGCCATAGTCCTTCTGAGGTTTTGAGTTTCTGAATTTCTGAAGTTCTTTCTTGGGCGTTCCGGCTCCGCTTCGCTCCGCCGTCGGGCTTTCCGCTATATCTTTTTCCGCTTCGCTTCAAAAGGATGCCGCTCCAATCCCTAACGCTTTGGAGGCTACTAACTCCTAGTTGCAAACACTAAATATATAATTCCTAATTCCTAACTCCTAATTCCTAATTAATAAGGCGTTGCCTTATCCTATATTTGTCTCGCCCTTTCAGGGCAAGCATCCTCAATTCCTCATACCCTTAGTTCCTTAATTCCTCAATTCCTTAGTTTTTCACAGCCAACCACGCCATCAGTCCCATTCCTATTTCCAAGGCGTCTTCATCAATATCGAAAGTCGGGGTATGTTGCTTGGAAACAATGCCTTTTTCAATATTTGAAGTACCGATACGATACATACAAGCTTTTGTCTTATGCGAATACCAAGCGAAGTCTTCAGCTGTCATAAGCTGTGGAATATCTTTCACATTTTCTTCTCCCATAAAATCTTTTGCGTGCGACATCAACGACTCCGTCAAATTCACGTCATTTATCAAGACTGGATAACCTTCTTCTATAAACAAATCTGCTTCTACATTAAAAGACGAAGCCACTTCTTCACAAAATTCCTTTATCTTGTTTTTGATGGTTTTCCTGTCGTTCTCGTCAAAAGTACGCATCGTTCCTTTGAGCGTCACTTCGTTTGGAATCACGTTGTATGTGCCGTCGGCTATAAAACTGCCGAAAGCTATAATGATTGGATTTTTTCTTTCTTCTTTGTTAAACTCGGAGCTGAGTTCTGAGACAGCGCACAAAAGTTTAGCAGCAGCCACTGTGGTGTTGTCGCGTTCTTTAATCTTAGCAGCATGACCACCTTTACCTTTTATCGTGAGGTTTATCTCATCGCATGAAGCCATAAATTCACCAGCATGAAATCCCACTTCGCCACAAGGAAGGTCAGGATAGACATGTTGCGCAATAATCAAACCTACATCTTTCAAGACACCATTTTCAATCATGACGGAAGCACCTCCTGGAAGTTTCTCTTCTCCAGGCTGGAAAATAAGTTTTATAGTCTCCTCAAAGTCATCTCTCATCTGATTAAGAATATTGGCAGCACCAAGTAGCATCGCGGCATGAGCATCATGACCGCAGGCGTGCATCACACCATCAACGGTGGATTTATATGGACATGCGTTTTTTTCTTGTATTGGAAGAGCATCGATATCGGCACGAAGTGCTATCGTTCTCTTTTCTGGATTTCTGCCTTTTATTGTAGCAACGATTCCCGTCTCCGTCAAGAATTCATGTTCGATATTCCATGAATCTAGTAAAGCATGTATAAACTGCGCTGTTTCATATTCTTCAAAACTCAAGCCTGGAAACCGATGCAGATGACGTCTCACATCAACAATGTCAGCTTTAAGTTCCTTTGCAAGAGATTTTATCTTATTCTTCATAACGAAAGATGTTTATGCAAAGATAGAAAAAAAAGACTACAAGACAACATGGGCTCAGTCCTAATTTCCAGTGGGGAATTTTGTGAAAAAGTAAGTATCTTTGTGTTATGATAAATATAAAAGAGAAGATAGAAGATCCGTTGAAGTTGTTACTGCCAAAGGCTATATACGACTACTTTGAATTGGTGAATACG
>JAZRNQ010000202.1:0-3049 GCA_045648285.1 Bacteroidales bacterium
GAATTGCCAGACGGTGCAATCATGCAACGCTACACAGAATTACTGGAAGATACAATAAAATCTAATCCGCCATATTGGCTTTGGAGTCACCGTAGATGGAAACATGATTTTAGTGATGCTCCAATGGGAAATCAATGAAAATTGAAAATTGAAAACTGAAAATGGAAAAATAACTTTCAATTTTCAACTTTCAATTTTCAATTTAAAATATCTCTACCAGACATTCGTCCAAATCCTTGCTGATTTGTTCTTTGTCGAGATGCTGTCCGATGAAGACAATCTTTGCCATTCTGTCGCCGTATTTTTCGTCCCAGTCGTTCATGATGGTAGGGTCGTTACGCATGAGTTCTTCTAACTCATCTTTTGGTGCAGTGGCAAACCATAATCCTGCTTCTGTAAGTTTTTTCTGAACGCCGGCTTGTTCAAACAAATATGTCATATCAGGATTATCGCTGAAATAACATATTCCCTTTGCTCTGATGACGTTTTCTGGCCATTTTGAAGTTACGAATCTGTCAAATTTATTTGTGTCGAACGACTGACGTCTGTAATATACAAAGGTGCTGATGCCGTATTCGTCGCCATGGCTATGGCCATGATGATGGTGATGATGACAAGGACAATTCTCATCATGACATTCTTCACCATCGTGATGATGATGTTCGTGTTCGTGTTCGTGATGATGATCATCATCATGTCTTGATGACTCGGTGTCTTGGTGACTCGGTGTCTCAATATGACGAATCCATCCGGCAGCTGCAGCAATTTTATAATATTCGAATTTATGTGTGTAGATGATTTTGTCTAAATCAATATTGGTGTAGTCGCATTCTATTATCTCGACGCCAGGTTGTAGATTGTTAATGATAGCTTTGATGAGATTCAAATCCTCGCGACTTACTTCTGATGCCTTATTAAGAAGTACGATGTTGCAGAATTCTATCTGTTGAATGACGAGGTTTGCGATGTCTTCTTCTTCGATTACGTTCTTGTCTAATTTGTTTCCACATTCGAATTCGCTTTTCATTCTCAAAGCATCGACTACAGTCGCGATACAATCTAATTTTGGAAGTCCGTGAATACTATATTTCTCGTCCATGTTAGGAATAGAAGCGATGGTACGAGCTATTGGCTCTGGTTCGCAGATGCCGCTGGCTTCAATTACAATATAATCGAATTTTCCGGATTTTACGATGTCAGAAAGTTGTTCAACCAAATCAAATTGAAGAGAGCAACAGATGCATCCATTTTGAAGAGCAACCAAGCTGTCATCTTTCTGGTCAACGACACCGCCTTTTTGAATGAGTTCGGCGTCTATGTTAATTTCACCGATATCGTTGACAATAACAGCGAATTTGATACCTTTTTTATTTGTAAGTATGTTGTTTACTAATGTTGTTTTTCCGCTTCCGAGATATCCGGTAAGGAGTAAAATTGGTGTTTCGTTCATAAAATGATCATTATTTATTTTGAAGTTGCAAAGTAAACATTTTTTTAGGAATAATGGATTAGTCATTATTAAATTTATCTTTCTTTTTTATTGAAATATTCTTTTGCTTATTTTTGCAAGTCTTATAAAAAAAACTAAAGATGTCGCACTATATACAAAAGTTGATAGAAGAAGGGGAGCATCAGATGCTTGATTTTAAATTCGAGATTTCTGATAGCAAAAAGATAGCAAGATCATTGGTGGCTTTTGCGAACACCGATGGTGGGCGTTTATTAATAGGTGTTAAGGATAATGGTGCCATTTCTGGAATCCGTAGTGAAGAAGAGAAGCACATGATACAAGCTGCATCTGAGATGTATTGTAATCCAATTGTCAAATATCAGGCAAAAGAGTGGGTGGTAAATGGCAGGACTGTCTTGGAGATAATAGTGCCACGAAGTAAAAATAAACACAAGGCCCCAGATCATAATAATTTGTATAAGGTGTATATTAGAGTAAAAGATCAGAACATAGTGGCAGATAGCATTTTGTTAAAAATCTGGAAGAACCAAAATAATAAGCAAAGCGTTAAAGTGACTTTCACAGAATCAGAGATGTTTCTTTTGAAATATCTGAGTGAAAATAAAGACATCACATTGAAGGATTTTATCAGTGAAGCAAAAATCAACAAAAAAGAAGCAGAACGAATCTTGGTAAATTTCACTATTATCAATTTGATAAAAGTAGAAATTACAGACAAAGAAGTGCTTTTTAGTCTATATGAAGACAATAATGAGTAGGGAGCAAAGATTTGCTCCCTATATTAATTAATAAGGTGTAGATATTTTGTTTTTGGCTATTGGCAGTTGGCTATTGAACCTAAAATAAATATTCGTGCCGATTAGTGTCGATTAGTGCCGATTAGTGGATAAGAATAGTGTGTTTGCAGCAAAAATACCGTTCCATTCCGTATCGGTTTTTTTGGTTTTTCATGTCATTTGTGATATTTTCATTGAAAAATCCGTGCAATAAAGTGCTTTAAGGAGCATATTTTGGTGTAAAAGGTATAAAAATGAGGATAAGTTTTCAGGGGAATGCCTTTGTAATTTATTGTTTTACAGCGTATAAATAAAAAAGATGAAATAAATGAATTTTTTTTCACAAAAGAGTTGGAGTGAAAGCAAAAAGTAGTATCTTTGCACTCGCAAAACAACGGGAACGGTGCTGAAGAGAAAGAGGGGGATTGTTTAGCGAAGTTCTTTGAACGAATGATCCAAGCAAAGTCTGAAAGGTAAGAGTACAAGAGTACATAAAAGTAAAAAGAACCTTATCAATTCTAGCGGAAGGAACCCAGGAGCACAGAATAAAAAAATACAAGAGATATCAAATTTACAAAGAAGAGTTTGATCCTGGCTCAGGATGAACGCTAGCGGCAGGCCTAATACATGCAAGTCGAACGGTAAATGGCCCTTCGGGGCTATGAGAGTGGCGCACGGGTGCGTAACGCGTATGCAACCTACCCAATGCTGGCGGATAGCCCGAAGAAATTCGGATTAACCCGTCATGAGGAGCTGAGGGGGCATCCCCTTGGTTTCAAATATTCATAGGCGTTGGATGGGC
>JAZRNQ010000203.1:0-9136 GCA_045648285.1 Bacteroidales bacterium
TGGGATAACTGGGTTAACTTTACCTGGCATGATTGATGAACCTGGTTGTAATGCTGGGAGGCTGATTTCGCCTAAGCCGCAACGTGGACCTGAGCTCATTAAACGTAAGTCGTTACATACTTTGCATAAGCTTGTGCAGAGTGTTCTCAATGCGCTTGAATAAACTAACATTGGAGTAGCGTCTGATGTAGCTTGTACGAAGTCTTTTGCTAATTGGATGTCCCAGCCTGTGATGTCGCGTAAAGCGCGGAGACATACTTCTCTATATTCTAATGTTGAACAGATACCTGTACCGATAGCTGTTGCACCCATGTTGCTATATAATAATTCTTTAGCTGCTTCAAGAAGGTGAGCTTTTTCATTCTTCATTGATTGAGCGAAAGCGTTGAATGTAAGACCTAATGTCATAGGAACAGCGTCTTGGAGCTGTGTACGACCCATCTTGATGATGTTTTTGTATTCTTCAGCTTTCTTTTCTAATGATTCGATGAGTAAATCCAAATGTTTAACCATTTCGAGGTGGTCAGCGTACATTGCTAAATGTACTGCACATGGATAAGCATCGTTTGTTGATTGTGAACCATTAACATGGTCGTTAGGTGAACAGAATTCGTATTGACCTGGTTGGTGGCCCATATATTCCAAAGCTACGTTAGCGATAACTTCGTTAGCATTCATGTTTGTTGAAGTACCTGCACCACCTTGGATAACGTCAACTGGGAATTGATCGTTATATTTGCCAGCGATAACATCATCACAAGCTTTTACGATACCTTCGTAAATTTCCTTGCTGATTTTGCCTGTTTCGTAGTTAGCAACTGCTGCAGCCTTTTTGATAACACCTAAATATTTAACAATATTTGGGTAACGGTTGATACCAATACCTGTGATTGGGAAATTGTCAATAGCTCTAAGTGTTTGAACGCCATACTTGCATTCCATTGGAATCTCGCGTGCACCAATAAGGTCAGATTCAATACGTGTTTTCATTGTTTCCATTTTTTTGAATTATTATTTCGTATTCTGTGATTTATACTGTTAATTTGTATTTCGCTAATGTTAAAAAGAAGCCTTTTTAACGACTGCAAATATACTATATTTTTTCAGTTTTGAATATTTTATTCAATGTTTTTTTTACACTTTTTTAGAGGCTTTTTTTAGGACAACAGGCAAGGGTCAACGGTCAACAGACGACAGTTATAGTGTATACATTTTTACCACATAAAAAAAAGCGCGACTCTTTCGAATCGCGCCAGTTTTATTTGAACTCTGACTCTGACTTTTGACTCAGACTTGGTCAGTGTCAGTGTCAATAGTCAATGTTATTCTTTCGTCATTTCATAAAGCTTGACAGAATTGTAGATAGTCTTTTCTTTTGCTTCGTTACCGAACTTATCTACGTCGACGATGTTACGTGGGCTGTGTGTGATACAGAGTGGTCCATTCAAACAACCGCCTTCACATGCCATACCTTCGAAGAAGTTTTCTGTAGCCTTACCGAATTTCAACTTCATCAAGTTTGCTCTACATTCGTCGATGCCGCTCATCACTATTGGCTTAAGACCTTCAACGTTAAGATCTTTAGCTACGTCGAGGAGACCTTGTACGATACCGCCTGACTTAGCGAAGATTCTTCCATAGAATGAGCCGTTGTCTAATACTGTATCTTCACATTCCACAGTGTCGATGCCGCGAGCATCCAAGAATGCTTGTAATTCTTCGAATGACATAACGCAGTCGATAGCACCGCCAGTCTTAGGCAATTTGAACTCTGCTTTCTTTGAAGCACATGGTCCGATAAACACACACTTAGCTGTTGGGTCTGAGTGTTTGATTAACTGTGCTGTCATAATCATTGGTGATACAGAGTGTGAAATATGTTGAACTAATTCTGGGAAGTTCTTTTCAATGAAAGCAACGTATGAAGGACAGCATGATGTTGTCATCAAACCTTTTTCTTTCCATTCTAATGCTTCATTATATAAGGTGATGTCTGCGCCGAGAGCTGCTTCAACAACTTGGTGGAAACCGAGCTTTTGAATTGCAGTGACAACCTGTGATGGTCTGCCGAAACGGCATTGGCTTACGATAGCTGGAGCTATGACAGCATATACCTTATATTTAGTGTTGTTTTCTGAACCTTTCAACATGTCGATGATGTCGAGGACATATGACTTGTCTGTGATAGCACCGAAAGGACATTTGTAAACACATGCACCGCAAGAGATACATTTGTCATTGTCAATCTTAGCTTTCTTGTTTTCGTCGATAGAGATAGCCTTAACTTTACAGCTTACCATACATGGACGATGTTGCATAATGATAGCTGTGTAAGGACAAGCTTTTGCACATTTGCCACATTCGATACATTTTTCCTTATCGACGACAGCGCGTTGATTTACGATAGAGATAGCACCTTTAGGACATACCTCTTGACAAGCGTGGACGATACAGCCACGGCATGCTGGTGTTACCATTACGCCTTCTGCTGGACATTCGTCGCAAGCGATGTCGATAACTTCTACAGGGTTAGGGTTGTTTCTGTCGCCACCCATAGCCAACTTGATTCTATCTTGGATGATAGTTCTTTCTTTGTAGATACAGCAGCGAATCTGTGGTTTTGGACCTGGGCATATAACCTTAGGGATTTCATAATATGCTTCTTCCAAACCGCCTTCGTATGCACGGCGGATAACTTCTTTCAAAACGTTGTACTTTACTACTTGAACGTTTGTGTCGAAAACTCTTTTGTTTGTACTCATATCTTTAAATTAGTCATAATTCAACATTACTGTCTTACCCATAACTCGCAGGTTGGAAGCCAATTTCTCTACGAGTTTTAACTTCATGGTGATGTCGATAGGCAAGCCTTGATGTGCCACATTGACACTTTGTCCCACGAAGAATTTTATATGTGTTGCTTCTTCAAAAAGCATGTTAGCCAAGAGAGAAGCACCATCTTGCTTTGTGAATGTCTTTGGTGTCAAGTCTTGAATAGAAATATATTTCTCTGAAAGTTCCAGCAGTCGTCTCAGAGTGAGGACACCTTCCGTCGTAAGGTCGACGCCTTCGATGAAACCTATTGGCGGCACGTCCTTGTCAGGGAAGTCGAAGCTGGTGCGTAGCGGCTTGTTGAGATAACGAGCCACTATCTGCGAGCTTGTTCCGCCGCACACTATTGTCTTGTCAGCGCCTTCCATGAAACGCTCCACGTAGAAGTTATCCTTCTCCTTGTCGACAGGCGGTCCCACCATGATGCTGACGTTCAGACGAGGACGTATCTTCACTGCCGCGACAGTGGTATCGTCGCCTGGCTTGTCGAGATACAAGTCGTTGCAGGCAGCTGTCAAGAGACAAGCCACTGCCCTAGCCGACATCGTTGGTTTTATATTTCTATCAAGATGTTCCATGATCTGCTTACGTTCCCATCCGAAGTTCAGGATCTGTCCTATCCCTGCGTGTACGGTACCGTCGGACATGACCATGATGACATCATTTTCTTCAAGATTCAGTTCTGACTTATACACCGTCTTGCCGCATATCTCAAGTCTCTCTCTTTCAAAGTCGATACATTTTCCTTTATGGTAATAAATAGCCTGAGGATTATCGAACTCATATAAAAAGCCTTGACCGGCATTGTTGGCATGTATCAATGAGAATGTGGAATATGCTACGCCTCTCAGCTGGCACACCGGCAGTGTCTGTATGAGAGTCTCAACGCACTCGTCAATATCGATACCATTGGCTGCCATGGTACATAATATCTTCGATGTCAGAGTTGAAAGTATGTTAGCTTTCACTCCGCTACCGAGACCATCGGCAAGCACCAGTGTGGTATATTCGCCGTCGACCATGCTGACGACATTGTCGCCGCACAGTTCCTCGCCGAACTTATTTACCGAGCTGCATCCATATTCCAGACATAACTCCATCACTTAACTCCTTTCTCTGCGCGTTCATCGGTGAGCGTCTTCTTCAGTTTAAGAAGAGCCACTTTCGTCTCAGCCGTCGTCTCTCCAAGAAGAGAAGCTATCTCCTGAGCCACACGCATCTGTTTCTTAATAACCTCATCGGTAGTCTTCAATGTCTCCATCTTAACCTTTGTTATTTCTGCATCATAGTTGACGCCGTCGGAGACGTCTTTCAAGATGCCGAACAACATATTCTGGTCTTTGAGGTATGTTATAGACAAATCGACATATTTTCCTGTCGAAGGCACGAACATCTTCTCCACCGTAACGTTACGTTTCTCGTTATATGCTATCATGAAATCCACGAGGTTGAAGAAATCTCTGGCATGACGTCCCTTGGCATTAGAGTCGTTGATGCCGAGCAGCTCTCTACCTTTATTATTAATATCTTGTATGTAGAAATCAGAATCGAGCAAGACGATACCGTTAGGGCTATGCTGTATAATCTCGTACGAGAGAGACTCAGCACGTTCGCGCATATAAGGAAGGCATATCTCAGCATCTGCGTAGCCGTTATACACAGCCCAAGCCTTATCGCGACAGGTGTCGTATCCACATGCAGAACAGTTCAGCTCATCTTCCGCGCTATGTTTTCCCATCTTCGCCAAGATACATTTTATCTCGCGTTCCGGTGCCGGCATGCTGTTGTTTCTGATACGAGGATACAACTTATTAATATCTATTGTATGTTCTTCATATTTATGAGGTGCCAATGTGCTGATGTCGTTCTTGTAATATTTTATGACATCGGCAGTAGCCTTGATGCTTCCGCCTTTGATATTGACGCTTAAGCTACAAGGTCCATTGACGCAGCCGTCCTTGCAGATATTCATCTCAAGGAAGACATTTTCCAGGCTTTCTATATTTTGCAATGCATCCACACAGCGGTCAGGTCCGTCGACAGCCATGTAGTCGTAGCCTTCTGGGAGTTCAGGGAACGACTTAATGACACCATGACTTATAGGATAAGCTTTTGAGAGGCAAGCTGTGTTTCTCTTGTTTTCGAGAGAGATGTTTATTATTTCGTCGAGGACTATGTTTTTCTCTCCGAACAGTTCCTGCATATCATCGAATGTCAGGACGCCGTCGATGAGACCGCTTTCTGATGCCTCGCGTTTCTTAGCGATGCAAGGTCCGATGAATATTATCTTAGCATCGGGATGCTGCTGCTTTATCATTTTAGCATGAGCTATCATCGGAGAATCGACGGGAGCCAGGTATTGCAAAGCCTTAGGATAATAAGCCTGGATGAGGCGGCACACTGCAGGACATGCTGAGGTGATGAAATTCTTGAACTGTCCCGACTCCAGCAACGACTTATATTGCTGAGTCACCAGCTCTGCTCCGTAGGCTGTCTCTTCCGCATCGTAGAAACCAATCTTAGCCAAAGCAATCTTAAACGCGTTAAAATCCTTCAGTCCGAAGCTTGAAAGAAACGATGGAGCCACACTAGCGATGACTTTCGCTCCGCTGTTAAGTATCTGCTTCACTTCGTCAAGAGAGCTATGAACCACCTTGGCGTTCTGTGGACATATCAAGGTACAGTGGCCACACAAGATACAACGGCTCTCAATAATCCTAGCCTGATGATTCTTGACCTCAATAGCCTTGACAGGACACTCACGAAGACATTTGTAGCAGTCCTTACACTTAGCGTTTCTGAATTCCAAATATTCCGCCATGATTTTCTATTTTAAAAATAGACGAAAATATCAGATTATAAATTCAACAAAGGATAGACTTCTTTTGCGAAGACTTCTTCAGCATTGTCTTTGTTTACGTTATGGATGAAGAGACAATCCTCACCGAGTTTCTGAACTGCTGGTTCTTCAAGACCTTCTGCTTTAACAGTGACACCTTTAGCGCAGAAGCCAAGACAGAAACTAGCTTGAAGATCAACAACGTCTTCTACATCGTATTTTTTCAACACTTCTTTAAAGGCTTCGATAACATCGTATGAACCTTTCAAATGGCAAGAACTGCCAACGCAAACTTTAAGAGTAGTCATATCAAAAAAAATTAATTTGTTGATAAATAAATCAATTAAAACCAAAAAACGCCGCGACAATATCGCAGTATTTTTCACCTTTTTAATCGAGCAACAAATTTAACATTTATTTTTTCTAAACCAATGTTTTTTTTGAAAGATTTTTTTGAACTCTGAACTCTGAACTCTGAACTATGAACTATGAACTATGAACTAAGGCTGTTGGCTCTTGGCTTTTAGCTAATCGGTCGCTGAGCTTGTCGAAGTGCCAGCCGGCGGAGGATGCGCGGTTTATTTAATGCATAATTCATAATGCATAATTCATAATGCATAATTGGTCTTTGTAGAGATGCGTCGACAACACCATAAAAATATAAAAAGAGGTTGTTGACACGTCTCTCGTTATATTATCACATCATGACGTGTCAAACACTCCTTGTTTTATTTCATTTGTGTGTTCGACACGTCTCTACAAAAGGACCAAAAAGAACTTTTGATATGTAAAAAGAAACCTTGACTTTTGCAGAAACATTTTTCTTACAAACTAAAAGTAAAAAGACTTAACACTACAAGAATTCTATGAGAAGCCAAATAATAAAGTTTTATAACGACTCTGATTTCCAGAGGCTCAATTCATATTATAATAGAACTACCATCTTCAATATAATGAATATTGAGCGAAGAGAGCTTTCTCATAGTGCATTCCTCAAATGGCTTCTCGACATAAACGGCAGCCATAACCTTGACGAAGAGCCATTGAAAAAGTTATTGCGTATGCTGGTAAACACAGATAACAATAACATTCTCAAAGAAGACATTCTAAACATCCTTTTGATAGGAGATTACAAGATACAAGACTTTCATATCGAGACAGAAAAAGCCGTCGAAAGTGATAAGAACAAAGGAAGAATCGACATCTTCGCTAAGTTCAACATATTCAAAAAAGATTTCAAAAAGGATATTATCGTCATCATAGAAAACAAAGTCGACTCTAAGCATCACGACGATCAAACCAAGACTTATAAGGAATGGGCTGAGAATGAATACGAGGACAGCATTATAATTCCTATTTATCTGACTCCTTATCCAGAAAACGAGAAGAACGAAATTGCCAATTATTTCATAATCACTTACCAAGATGTTTTAGAACATGTCATCGAACCATTGTTGAATATGGAAATGGACACCGACACTAAAATCGTATTGGAAGATTATATCATAAATCTCGGGCAAGCAAAAAAACAGATTGACGACAATGGAAAAATGAGCAATCTGGAAACAATATTAGCAGTTTCAAAGAAAAACAAGAAAACATTCTCAGAATTGCTAATGAGATACGATGATTTGCTAAATTCTTCAATGGTAGCTTATTATAACAAAAAAGGAGAATTAAAAAACATCTTCAGGGACGATCTTAGCAACATCAGAAAAAGTATTAAGGACAATAATTGCGAATCCTTGCTTTCTTCTTTTTGGGATACCAACAAAATGCTGCTTCGTATAATATATTTATATGGAAAAGAATTCGACAATGAGGATGAAAACGAAGACTGCAAAAACGATAGCCTTAAAAAGTTGTTCGATATAAAAGCAAGCAACCGCGATAATGTAAAATATATAGTAATCAACAACAATGGCGTGACTATCAACGAAACCGGCAACAAAGGAAATGTCAAAGCCGTTCCTAAGAGCATCGCCTCTTTCTACATTTTCAAAGCTTGGGCTGAGCAAAATCCAAATGCAACTTTGTCTGACCTAAGAAATGCCTTTCCTGTCAACGAATGTGCAAGTCATTACGAAAAAGTATATCAATATCTATTTTATGAATATGACGCAGAAAACAGGATAAAATACACTGACGACACTGAAAAATTCCCAGAGAGAGCATATATAGAATGGGATTTCTACAAGGGAGATTTAGCAGAAAAATATCATCTTGTTTTAAATGGTGTCAAAGTCATGACACTGAAATTCTGGTCTAATCGTAAAGTCGGCAACGAAATCATTGATGATTTCAAAACATTGTCTGACTATGCTGAGAAACATTACGGAATAAAAACAGAAAAAGCTTAAAAAATGATAAAAGATTTATTGATAGGACTTGATGCTAAAAACGAACTCGTTGAATGGAGATGCCGCTCAACAGAGTCCTTGATAGATTCTTTTAAAGAGTCTGACTGGAAGAGAATCTTTTCCGACATATCAGATATTCACGGATTAGAAAAATTACTAAGCTATGATTGCGGTCAGTGCTATGTATCATATAATCTGAAAACAAACAAGCCATTCGGATTCATTTACGCATACATTGAAGATGAGAAAAACCTCAAGGTCTCTTTACATGGCGGAGGCTGGATTTCAGGCAACACACTTTTAAACTACAATGCCTATATATTGCTTATCGATACAATGCTTGAAAACGGAATCAAAGTAAGAACCGCTTGTGAATTAGACAATGACATAGCAATGCGCTTCAACCGCAGCATAGGGTTTATAAAATATTATTCTTCAAAGAATTACCATTACCTCTGGATTTCTAGAGAAAGATTACACAAATCTGAAATATATAAGAGAATTAACAAAAAATAAAAAAGGAACAAGCCGAAAATCCTATAAAGAGTAGGCATAATTTTAAAACACATTAAATCATGGGAATGCCATCAACAAAAGCAGAATGCGAAAGAGAAATTGCCAACAAAAAAGCTGAAATTGCAAGAATACAAGCAGGCATACACCTTGGGAACAAGGGGATGAAAAAAACTCAAATTGCAGGCCTCAAAGGTGATATCGCAAGACTACAAGCCCACAAGAAAACTCTAAAGTAAATAAAAGTTTTCCATTAAAGACGTGTCAACATTGTATTATGCATAGATTGGCACGTCTTTGCTTATTTTGAGACATAAAACACAAAAGACTATGGATAGAGAAAAAATGATTCAAGAGCTTATACAAAAGCGTATAAATTCAAATAATCAGATAAAAAAAGATATGGAATACATATCTCTGTATAAGAAAAAGAAAGAACGTTTAGACACATACAACAAACATCAGAATTCATTAATGGAAAAAGTTCAGACATTATCTGAGCAAATTGAAAAACAAAAGGAAGCAAAAAAAGAATCCGAATTAAAAGCTTACGAAGAAGCTCTCGAAAAACTATCAATAGAAAAAGAGAGAT
>JAZRNQ010000204.1:0-28968 GCA_045648285.1 Bacteroidales bacterium
AGCACCTACTGATTTTTTATTGTCATATAAAGCAACGACTTCAACGAAATAGAAATCATCTGTTTTTTCTGTAGAATATGTTAATTCTTTAGTGTTGTTTGCAACCAATTCATTATTGAAGTACAAATCGTAGCCAGTAGGGGTGTTTGCTGCAGGTGCTTCCCATGAGATATTCAAATCATTTCCATCTTCTGTGACATTGACATTTCTTGCAGGATATGGATGGTCTGTGTATTCATATAAGAAGCTGCTGTTGAACATTTCTCCTGACACTAAGTTTTGAACCCATACTGCTACCTCGAGGTCGTTCATGTCTTCGACGTGAGTGCTTGACATATCGTATGTGAATTCGAAACGTTGGTATTCGCCTGATTCAACTTTAGTGTCGTTGCCGTTTGCGTTGTCGAGCATCTTCATCATAATGTGATGGAATTCTGTCTCGCCGTTGTCACCGACATTGCCTGTTGTTGTCTTCTCGTTTACAGAGATGAATGTCTTGACGTTTTGCAAATCGATATACGACATGATATCTGTAGTGACATTGATGGTCTTTCCTTCGATGTTGAAAGCTCCTTTTATATTGACGAAAGCTGCTTCGTTGTAGCTGTTATCTAATTGATATTGTGAGACAGATGTTGGTCCTAGGTTGACGCCATTAAATGCTACGTTAGGAACGCCAGACACCATATAGTAGTTGCTTCTCACGTCACATTCTGCTGTGTTGTAAATATCTGTCGGATATTTTGCCGGATATTTGACGTATGTGTATTTGCCAGGATTGTTTTCTGTAAGTTTGTGCATCATATTATTGACATTGACGCAAGGTGCGCATGAAGCGCTTGAGAAATGTTCTATCATAGGAATTCTTTGAGCTGAGCTTAATGCTACGTTGATTTCCTTTGTCAATGTGTTGTTGACAGCATCTTCGTCTTCTTTATCATTTACAGAAGTGATGTTTATTTCGACATTATATTTTCCAGGCTTAAGATTTACATCTTGTTCGAAAGTGAATTGCTTTGTCTCATTGCTTGACATATTTGTCTCGAAAGTCTGGCTGTAAGTGTCGTTGCCTATTTTATATTCAGCTTCGAATGATGTGATGTTATCCACTCCAAGATTTTGAACAGAGAATGTTACATCAATATTTCCGCTATTGATATTGTCAGGCATATCGACGGAAGCGAGTTTGGCGTTGTTTGCTTCAATGGTCATAACTTCGATGTCGTCGAAATATACAGCGTTGATATTGGCAGAGTTTCCTTTGAAAAATATGCATATCATCACTTTATCTTTACCCATATCGTCGTTAGCAATGACCTTGCTGATATTGTGTTTTCCATCGATGGTGAAACTTTCTTCGTAGCAAATGTCCCATCTCATGCCATTGCTTGATGAAGTAGCAATACCTATTGTTGAAGGGTAGGTGGTATAGATATCTACATAATGTTTGAAAGAAACCATTATGCTGTCGACGCCAGTGAGGTCGAGGGTTGGGAAGGTGAGCTTGGTAAATCCGTTATAGAAAATTGGCTGGTAGTCCATTTTCATTTCGTAGGCTTCGCCTCCGCAGAAATTGGTTTCTGACACTGACCAGTTCTGATTGTTACCTCCTGTTATTTTCCATCCTTCAGGCATCTCTGCAGAGTCGAATGTCTCTTTCAATAAAGTGCCTTTGTTTTGTGCAAATATCGTTACCGATAATAATAATGCTAATGTTAATAGTAATGTCTTTTTCATGATATCTTTTTTAAGTCAACAAGACTACATGACAACAAGACTACAAGTTTTTGATGATGGTGCCTGAGCTTGTCGAAGGCAGATTGTCACTTCGACAAGCTCAGTGACCGAACAACAAAAAGCCAGCAGCCAATAGCCTTAGTCTTTAATAATTCTTTTTACAATATTACCTTTTTCAGTATTTATCTTAACGAAATAAATTCCCGATTTCAAATTTGAAATATCTATTGAGTTTCTGAGTCTCTGAGTTTCTGAGTTTCTGAGATTTTGAACTCTTCCATAAACATCATAAACCACGACTTCTTCTATTTCAGTTTCTGCCTCGATATAAAGTCTGTCGTTAACCGGATTAGGATATATCTCTACTTGGCTGCCAATTTCTTCAATCATATCTCCAGTTGTTGTGATGCAGACTTCTTTGGTGAATGCTGATTTGTTATTACCGAAGATGGCTCTTACTTGGTAACATAATTCTTCGTCTTTCAAGAAGTCGCCGTCGGTGTATGATGTTGTTTCTGTTTCTGCAAGGAATTTGTTATTACGATAAACTTCGTAGCCTGTGGCGTTTTCAACAGCGTCCCATGATACAACTATGTTTGATGTGTTGTCGGTAGCTGTAAGGTTTTGAGGAATATCAAATTCTGATGAGTAGATGCTTACTGTACCAACAGATGTCATATTGTTTTCATAGAGAGCCACCACTTCAACTACGCAGAAGTCAGACTTGTCGACGCTGAAAGATAGTTCGTTAGTGTTGCTTAATGTCAACTCATTATTGATATACAAGTTATATCCGGTTGGCTCAGCGTTCTCTGGTTTGTTCCAGCTTATCTTCAGTCTGTTGCCATCTGTGATTTGAAGGTTTTCTACAGGATAAGGATGGTTGGTATATTCATATAAATAGTGGCTGTTGATGATTTCTTTTGTTACAGGATCTTGAACCCATACTGCCACTTCGAGGTCGTTGGCTTCTTCCATGAAGGTGGAGTTCATGTCGTGGACAAACTCGAAGCGTTTGTAGTCGCCAGCGTTGATTGTAGTCTCGATACCATTGCCGCCGTCCATCATTTTCAACATGATGTGATGGAATTCTTTTTCTCCATTGCCGCCGTATTCTACGGTGTTTTCTGTCGTTGTCTTTTCATTGATAGAGATGAATGTTCTTAAATCAGTGATGTTGATATAAGAAGCGACGTCGGCGGTTATTCTGATGATATTGTTTTCATCGATATTGAAAGCTCCTCTGATTTCTGCGAAAGCAGGAACGTCATATCTGTTTAACAATTTTGTTTTTGTTACAGGTTGTGGAGTGTTGCCGCTAAGTTGGAATTCTGCATCGAGGAAACAGCGAGGGACTGAAGAAACTTGATAGAAGTCGTGTCTGATGCCGCCTTCTTTTGTGTAATAAGGGTCACCAACGCCAGGGAAGTTGAGTACATATTTCGTATATGTGTATTTTCCTGGGTTTTCTTCTGTCAGTTTATGCATGAGTTGGTTTATCAAGACGCAAGGTGCGCATGTAGAACTTGAGAAGTGTTCTATCATTGGAATTCTTTGTTTCTCTGCGAGTGAAGCATTGAATTCATTTGTCAATGTGTTATCGTCGAGGTTGTCTTCTCCACCATTTACGCTTAAGATATTTATCTTGATGTTATATGTTCCAGGGAGTATGTTTTTTCTGTCGGAGAATGTGAATGTCTCTGTTCCGAAAGCTGGTATTGATGTTGTGAATGTCTCTGTCACTGTCTCGTAACCATCTAATTCATAGCTTGCTTCGAAAGATTGAATATTGTAGTTGCCCATATTTTGTACGCTGAACTTGACATCGAGTGGACCTGAGCCTATTCTTTCGTAGATGTCGATAGTGTTAAGTCTTATCTCTGAATTAGACTGTGCTTTGATTTTGATGTTATCGAAGCAGAATTCTGTGAAGTTATATGACGTTCCGTCGAAGAAGATGCAGAACAAGACGTTTCCTTTTCCCATGTCGCTTGTTGCTATTCTTTCTTCAATGTCGTATTTTCCAGGGACATTATATTCATGTGACCATCCTTCGTTCCATGTAGTTCCATTATCGGATGATGTCGCGATACCTATTTTTGCTTTGTAGTTCTGGTCGTAGTTGTTGAAATAATGACTCATTGTCAAAGTTACGCCTTCAACATCAGTGAGGTCGACGGTCTTGGTGACGAGTCGTGTCACACCTTCAAACTGAGGACTCCAGAACAGTCTGGCTTCGTTGGCTTCGCCACCAGCATTGTTAGTGTTACTGATAGACCAGTTTTTCTCTGCAATGCCCATAATGTTCCAACCTTCAGGCATCTCTGATGAATCGAATTTTTCATCTATCAACTGCGCAAAAATCGTAGTTGAAAATAATAATGCTAATGTTAATAGTAATGTCTTTTTCATGTTTTTCTTTTTTAAGTCAACAAGACTACATGACAACAAGACTACAAGTTTTTGATGATGTTTCCAAAAACCTATAGCCAAAAGCCAACAGCCTTAGTCTTTAATAATTCTCTTAACAATATTACCTTTTTCAGTATTTATCTTAACGAAATAAATTCCTGACTTCAAATTTGAAATATCTATTGAGTTTCTGAGTTTCTGAGTTTCTGAGTTTCTGAGATTTTGAACTCTTCCATAAACATCATAAACCATGACTTCTTCAACTTCAGTTTCTGTCTCAATATAAAGGATGTCTTTAACTGGGTTAGGGTAGATATTGCAGCTGAAGCTTGTCTCTTCAATTCCTGTAATATTCAAGTACACCACACATTCTTCTGAGTGTTCCGATTCTTCTGAGTTGCAGCTCGATGTTATTGTGTAGACGTAAGTGCCGCTCTTGTCGAAGCCTGTCACGAATGTCGTTTCTTCTGTGTCACCTACTTTTTCTCCATTAACATAAACTGTATAAAAATCAGCTTCGTCAATTTCGTCCCATGTTAGGGTTACTTTATGTTTGTAATCGAAGTTTTCTGCGAAAGGTTCCAAGACGTATTCGATGTTGATAGGAGCTTTACAACCAACTATGATTTTGTCGGCTACGCCTATTGAAGCGATGTTGTTTTCATATAATGCCACAACTTCCACTCCGTAGAATCCGTCAGCATCTTCAATTGTATATGACAATTCTGTTGTGTTCTCTAATGCCAATTCGTTGTTGACATATAAGTTATATGCGACAGGATTTCCTTTTTCTGGAGCTTCCCAGCTTATTGTAAGATTGTTAGCGTTTGTAAGCTGAAGGTTTTGAACTGGGTAAGGATGTTGGCAGTATTCATATAAATATCTGCTGTTTAAAATTTCTTTTGTAGCGATGTCTTGAATCCACACTGATACTTCGAGGTCTTCCATTTCTTCCACGAAAGTCTTGCTCATGTCGTAGGTGAATTCGAAACGTTGATATTCGCCGGCTTTGAAGTCTGTTGTGCTGCCTTTAGCGTCTGGCAACATCTTCATCATGACGTGATGGAATTCGGTAAGTCCGTTAGTTCCGACATTTTTTGTGGTTTTCTTTTCATTGACAGATACGTGAACTTTCACTTCGTTGATGTCGATATACGACATAATGTCAGCTACAACATTGATATTGTTTCCTTCGGTGTTGAAAGAACCTTTTACTTCTATGAAAGCTGGCATATTGCAGATTTCCTCAAGTTCTTCTTGTGTTACAGCATTATAGCTACGACCTTTACCATTATATGACAAGAAAGGTACGCTGCCCACATTGTAGAAATTCTTTCTTATGCCACCGTCTTCTGTATAATATGGATCACCAGGAGAAGGCCAGTTCATAGTGTATTTTGTGTAGACATATTTACCAGGATTGTTGGCGAGCAACTCTTTCATGGTGCCGTCTAATATCACACATGATGCGCATGTTGAGCTTGAGAAATGTTCAATCATAGGTAATCTGTTGGTCTTGCCTAATGCTACGCGTATGCTTTTGCGAACTGTATTGTTAACTTCATTCTGATCTTCTTCGCCATTGACAGAAGTAATCTTTATCTCGCTATTGTAATTGTTAGGAGTGAGTTTTATTGTCTTGCTGAATGTGAATTGTTTTGTCTCATATTGACCCAATTCTGTTTCAAAGCTTTCTGTTATCACCTGGTCGCTCATGCTGAATTCAGCCTCGAAAGATGTGATGACATCGCTACCTGTGTTTTGTACAGAGAATGACACTGTGTTTTCTCCGGCAGGGACGATGTCGCCCATATCTATGCTTTGTGCTTTAGCATCGATGGCTTCCATAGAAGTGATTTCTATGTCATCGAAATACCAGTTGTTGATATTGGTTGAATTACCTTGGAAATAGATGCAGAATAATACATTGTCTTTACCCATATCATTATTTTTGAGCGATGCGATGACATTGTATTGTCCAGCTTCTGAATAAGATTGTGACCAAGCTGCATTCCATGTCTGACCATTATTGGATGAAGTGGCTATACCAATGACAGCTGAGTAGGTCTTCTTATCGAAGAAATGTCTGAATGACATTGTCACTGTTGATAATCCTGATAAGTCGATAGGTGTAGTGATTATACGTGAAGTACCAACAGCTTTAGGCTCTGCACTGAATCTTAATTCGTTGGCCTCACCTCCAGCTCTGTTGGTTGTGGATATCGACCAGTTGTCGGTACTATTGTCCGATACTGCCCATCCTGTAGGAAGTGACATAGAATCGAAAGTCTCTCTTAAAAGCACAGATCTGTCCTGTGCAAAAATTGTTACTGATAATAATAACGCTAATGTAAGAAGTAATGTCTTTTTCATGATTTCTTTTTTAAGTCAACAAGACTACATGACAACAAGACTACAAGTTTTTGATGCTGGTGCCTGAGCTTGTCGAAGGCAGATTGTCACTTCGACAGGCTCAGTGACCTAACAACAAAAAGCCAGCAGTCAAAAGCCAATAGCCTTAGTCTTTAATAATTCTTTTTACTATATTTCCTTTTTCAGTATTAATTTTAACAAAATAAATTCCTGACTTCAATTCAGAAACGTCTATTGAGTTTCTGAGTTTCTGAGTTTCTGAGTTTCTGAGATTTTGAACTCTTCCATAAACATCATATACAACAACTTCTTCAATTACAGTTTCTGCTTCAATATAAAGTCTGTCGTTGACAGGGTTAGGGTAGACATTCAATGAAATGCTGTTTTCAATGATAGACTCAGTGTTATTCTCGACAGAGATGTTATCTATGACGCCTGCTGATGTCTTGCTGTTTTCATATACAGCAACGATTCTAACGACTGTAAATCCATTTATGTCCTTAGTTGAATATGATAACTCACTGTGATTTTCTGCCACTAAGACGTCGTTGATGTAAATGTTGTATCCGACAGGGCTGCCTTGTTCTGGAGCTTCCCATGTTACAGACAATGTGCTGTCGTTATAGGCAAGTTCCATGTTTTGTACTGGATATGGATGGTCAGTGTATTCGTATAAGTAGTTGCTGTTGTAGATGACGAAACTGTCATAGTCTTGAATCCATGCTGCTACTTCGAGGTCGTTGAGTTCTTCCATATTTGTGTTGTCCATGTCATAAGAGAACTCTAGGTGTTGTAACTCTCCTGCCTTGAAATCTAATTCTGTACCTTCAGCATCTGGCAACAACTTCATCATGATATGATGGAATTCTGTCTCACCGTTGAAACCAACGTTTTCTACTGTGGTCTTTTCATTTACAGAAACGAAAAGTCTTTTGTTATATAAATTCATAAGTGACATGATGTCTACAGTCACGTTAATTGTATTGTCAGCTTCGTTTACCTCGAAAGCTCCTTTGAGTTCCATGTAAGCAGGAGTGTTGTATGAGTCTTCGAAGTCTTGGTTTGTGATGAATGTGTTTCCGTAGAAGTCACCGTTAAGGAAGACAGAAGGTACTGCATTGACATCGTTATAGTATATTTTCTTAGCCTTACATTCGTCGTTGTAATAAGGGTCGCCTTCCAATGGTGCGTTGAAAGGATATTTTGTGTAGGTGTATTGTCCGTGATATTTTTCAGTGAGAAGTACCATTGATTGGTTTACTGCCACGCAAGGAGCGCAGGTAGGACTTGAGAAATGTTCTATCATTGGTTTTCTTTGCAAGCTTCCCAAAGCGATGTTGATTTCTGATTCTATCACATTGTCAGACTTTATGTCTTCTTTGCCATTGACATCTATGATAGAAACAGTAAGTTTATGTGAGCCAGGTATCAAGGTGACTTTTTCTTGGAAGCTGATACTTTCCGTTGCCAATGAAACGAGGGCTGTTTCAAAATTTTGTGTCACGGCTTCGTTATCGTCAATCTGATAGCTGGCTGTGAATGATGTGATAGTTTCTTCACCAGTGTTTTTTACTGAGAATTTTATTTCATTGTCATTGGCGTTTGCAATTTCAGGCATGTCGATAGACATCAGTCCGAGGTTGAGTTCGTCTAAAGTATATATCTCGATGTCGTCGAAATACCAGCCGTTGATGTTGCCTGATGTTCCACTGAAGTAAATACAGAACTTGACGTTTTCTTTTCCCATGTCAGATGTTGAGACAGTCTCAACGATATTATGTTGACCTTGGTTGTGGGAGGCATAAGTGTTTTCCCATGCTGTGTTCCATGTAGCTCCATTATCTGATGTAGTGGCTACACCCATTTTATGAGGCTTGTCTTGATAGTTGTCTAAGAATGCCTTGAAAGAGACAACCATCTCTGTTACGCCTGTGAGGTTGATGGCAGGAGATACCATACGAGCTGTGCCTTCGAATGAAGGTTTCCAATAGAGCTTGATTTCGTTAGGATTGCCGCCTGCTTGGTGGGTTCCCCATATTTCCCAGTTGTTGGTGCCTTCACCTTCGAAGGTCCAGTTGCTTGGAAGGTCGTCAGAATCGAAATGCTCTCTGATGTAAGAGATTCTATTCTGCGCGAAAATTGTTACTGATAACAATAATGCTAATGTAAGAAGTAATGTCTTTTTCATGATTTTTATTTTAAGTCAACAAGACTACATGACAACAAGACTACAAGTTTTTGATGCTGGTGCCTGAGCTTGTCGAAGGCAGATTGTCACTTCGACAGGCTCAGTGACCTAACAACAAAAAGCTAGCAGTCAAAAGCCAATAGCCTTAGTCTTTAATAATTCTTTTAACTATATTTCCTTTTTCAGTATTTATCTTAACGAAATAAATTCCAGTTTTCAAATTTGCCACATCAACTACCACATTGTCTTGTTGACTTATTGTCTTGTTGTCTTGTAGTCTTCCATAAACATCATAAATCTCAACAGTCAGTGTCTTAGTCTGAGTCTCAATATAAAGTCTGTCGTTAGCTGGGTTAGGGTAGATGTTTATATTGTCGCTTACAATATCACTGATGTTTTCTTCTGCTGTTATTTCTTTAACAACACCAACAGAAGTCTTGTCGTTTTCATAAACAGCCACCACTTCAACGTATACGTTGTTTTTAAATTCTGAAGTATATTCTAATGATGATACTTTTTCAGAAGCTAACACACCGTCGAGATAAACGTTATAACCAACAGGATTTCCTTTTTCAGGGGCATTCCATTTCACTTTCAAATTGTTGTTGCTTATTGATGTGGTAACATTACCGACAGGGTAGCAATGGCTTGTATATTCGTAAGCGAAATGGCTGTTGTAAATCTCTTGTGTGGAGTCATTTTGTATCCATAATGCTACTTCGAGGTCGTTGATGTCTTCCATAAATGTTGTCGACATATCGTAGCTGAACTCAAGACGTTGATATTCGCCAGCTTTGGTATTGAGGACTGTTCCTTGGTCGCCGCTTAACATCTTCATCATAACATGATGGAATTCTGTCTCTCCATTAGTAGCAGTGTTGCCAGTTGTAGTCTTCTCATTGACAGAGACGTATGCCTTGATGTTTTCTGTATTGAAATATGTCATGAAGTCGGCGACGACATTGATAGTGTTGCCTTCTACATTGAATGCGCCTCTAACATTAGCGATTGCTGGTGTGTTATAATAGCTTTGGAATGTCTCTTCATTGATAGAAGTCTTGTCGGTGAGCATGCCGTCGAAGTGTACTTGTGGAACGCTTAATACGTTATAATAAGACATTTTAGTTCCTACTTCTTGTGTGAAATAAGGGTCGCCCAAACCAGGTCCGTTGACAGTATATTTTGTGTAGGTATATTTGCCTTCGTTATTGTGAGTGAGTTCAGCCATGGTGTTGTTGACAGCCACGCAAGGGTCGCATGTTGAACTTGAGAAATGTTCTATCATAGGAGTCTTTTGGGTTCCGTACATAGCGACACCGATTTCTTTTGAGTACTCATCAATTGTTTCAAGTTCTTCATCATTCACTCTGAATATCTCAATCTCTATTTCGTAATCCTCACCGAAGTTGAAGTCGTACATGTCTTCAAATGTAAATTGTTTGGTGTCGAGATAATTCATGTCGGTATAGAATGACTCAGTAAATGCTTCTTCTCCATTGATAAGACATCTTGCCTCGAATGATTTGATTGCAGTCTCGCCTATGTTTCTTACTGAGAAATCGATAGGGTGTTCACCTTGTATAATGTATTTAGGAACGTCGATACTTGTTGTCTCGATGCCGATGCTTTCTACGATATAAACTTTGAAGTTGTCGAAGTAGATGCTTTGTATAGCAGAAGAGTTGCCTTCGAAGTAGAAACAGAATTTGATGCTATGTTTCCCCATGTCAGGGCTAGTGATATTTTTAAGGATAGATACTTTTTCTGTTGCAGTATATTCTTCTGTCCAAACGTCATTCCATGTGACGCCGTCGTCAGCTGATGTAGCTACGCCAATTTTTGCTTTGCCACTGAACATAACGACGTAAATATCTAATGATAACATGGCACTGTTTATACCAGCTAAGTCGATTGCTGGTGATACAAAACGTGCAGTTCCATTAAACCATGGACTCCAAGACAACTGCATCTCGTTTGGCTTGCCACCAGCACCGAAGCTAGGAGAAACGTACCAATTGTTGACGCCAACACCGGTTTTAGTCCAACCATCAGGATAACCGCTGTCGCTGAAATCTTCATCGATGAGATAGATGGTATTCTGTCCCAATGCAATCATTGAGAATATCAGACCTAATGTAAGTAGTAAAGTCTTTTTCATAATATTCTTTTTAAGTCAACAAGACCATATGACAACAAGACTACAAGTTTTTGATGCTGGTGCCTGAGCTTGTCGAAGGCAGATTGTCACTTCGACAGGCTCAGTGACCTAACAACAAAAAGCCAGCAGTCAAAAGCCAATAGCCTTAGTCTTTAATAATTCTTTTAACTATATTTCCTTTTTCGGTATTTATCTTAACGAAATAAATTCCTGATTTTAAACTTGAAACATCAACAGCGACATTACCTTGTTGTCTTGTTGTCTTGTTGTCTTGTTGTCTTCCATAAATATCATAGACGACAACTTCCTCAACTTCAGTTTCTGCCTCAATATAAAGTCTGTCGCTAACAGGATTAGGATATACCTTAATGTTGTCTGTTGCTAAATTTTCTTTAACATTATCCCATATGCCATTGAGAACTTTTGCAATACTTACTGATGTTTTGTTATTTTCATAAACAGCTACAACTTCAGCGATAGATGTTCCTGAACGTACTTCTTCGATAAGTTGAGGGTCTTCAGAATGATAACTTAACTCATTAGAATTGTTTTCTGCAATCAATTTTCCATTGATATAGATGTTATATCCAATAGGGTTTCCTTTTTCTGGAGCTTCCCAGCTGATTTCTACAGCACCTGTGCAATCGAGGATTTCTATAGCTTTCATGTTTTGAACAGGGTAGCAGTGGTCGGTGTAATCATAAGCGAAACGGCTGTTATATATTTCTTTGGTCTTGTAGTTTTGTAACCAAAGAGCTACTTCAAGATCATTTATTTCTTCCATGAAAGATTTTTCCATGTCATAAGAGAACTCAAGACGAGTGTATTCACCGGCTTTGATGTTGATGATATTTCCTTCAGGACTTTCCAACATCTTCATTGTGATGTGATGGAACTCTGTCTCGCCGTTAGTGCTTGCATTTTTTGTTGTAGTCTTTTCGTTGACAGAGATATAAGCTCTTACGCTGTCCATTGCGATATATGACATGAAGTCGGCTGTTACTGTGATGATGTTGCCTTCAACATTGAAAGCTCCTCTTATGTCGGCAAATGTTGGTGTTCCGTAAGCTGCGTTGAGAGCATCAGGTGTCACCACTGAATAACCTTGAGAAATGCCGTCGAGATATAATTCAGGAGCATTTTGAACTTCGTAGTAATCTACTCTTGTCTTACATTCGTTAGTAGCATAAGGGTCGCCGAGGCCTGGCCATTTGACAGGATATTTTGTGTAAGTATATTTACCTGGGTTTTCATTTTCTACATTGAGCATCATAGAGTTTGCGCTGACACATGGTCCGCATGTAGAGCTTGAGAAGTGTTCTATCATAGGAATTTTTGAAGCGTAACCCATGCCAGTAGCGATGTTTTTTTCCATGATGTTATTACTTTCATTATTGTCGCTTTGTCCGTTGACAGACAATATCTCTATGCTTACGTTATATGTATCAGGGACTAAATAAATGTTTTCTGAGAATGTGAATTGTTCGAAGTCTAAGGTTGTGATGTTAGTGTTGAATGTTTCTTTTACAACCTCATCATTAATTGTATATTGAGCTTCGAATGATGTTATTTGTGATGAGCCTATGTTTTGTACTGTGAATGAGATTTCGTGTTCTCCGTAGTTGCTCATTTCAGGGACGTCGATAGATGTCATGCCTAAGTCGAGGCTTTCTTGTGATGAGATGACGAAGTCGTCGAAATACCATCCGTTCATGGTGAATGAAGAACCTTTGAAGAACAGACAGAAATAGACTCTTTCATTACCTAAGTCAGGAGTGCTGATAAGCTCGAACACTTCGTAACGTCCTGATGCTTCGTATTGTTGTTCCCAAGCGACATTCCAGTTGATGGTGTCGAGTGATGTGGCGATGCCGAGAGTGTAAGAATTGATTTGATTGTCGAGTGCGTGTTTGAAACTTACGACCACTTCGTTTACGTCTTTCATGTTCAAGGCTGGTGTGACGATACGTGATGTCTCGTTGAAAAGTGGAGGCATGAAGTAGAACATCAGTTCGTTAGCCTCGCCGCCAGCATTGGCAGATTTTGATATTACCCAGTTGTCTTTTCCAACGAGCAATCTAGTCCATTCTTCAGGAAATGTTTCGCCATCGAAACTTTCATTTAAATAAGCGTGGCTCTGTGCAAATGTCATTGCTGTGAGCATCAATGCTAATGTAAGTAGTAAAGTCTTTTTCATATTTTTTTTTTTAAGTCAACGGACAACAGACAACGGTCAACTGTCTTTGTCCAGATTATTAATTTATTTTTTTTTAACCAACAGCTAATAGCCAACAGCCAATAGCCTTAATCTTTAATAATTCGTTTTACAATATTTCCTTTTTCAGTATTAATTTTAATAAAATAAATTCCTGATTTCAAATCAGACAAATCAATTGAGTTTCTGAGTTTCTGAGTTTCTGAGTTTCTGAGTTCTTGAACTCTTCCAAAAACATCATAAATCTCTATAGTCTGAGTCGGTGTCTGAGTCTCGATATAAAGTCTGTTATCAACTGGGTTAGGGTAGACTTTGCATTGAATCTCATGTTGTTCATCGACATTGTCGCCATAAGCATATTTCTTAGCAAGGCCGACAGATGTCTTATCGTTTTCGTATAAAGCAACGACTTCCACGAAGAATAATTTGTCGTTAGATGTTGTGTTATATGATAATTCATTTGTCTTTTCTAGCACTAACTCATTATTGACGTACACATTATATCCTATAGGATTCCCTTTTTCAGGTGCGTTCCATGTTACATTTTTATCATTGCCTTTTACATTGAGCTTCAGGTTTTGAACAGGATAACAATGTGATGTGTATTCGTAAGCGTAGCGGCTGTTGTAAATTTCTTTAGTCTCGTAGTTCTGTAACCATAGAGCCACTTCTAAATCGCCTATGTCTTCCATGAATGTCTCGCTGATATTCAATGTGCATTCCATGCGATAGTATTCGCCGGCTTTGATGTTGACGATTCTGCCTTCAGCATTGTCTGGCATCGTCAGTGAGATATGATGGAATTCTGTCTCGCCGTTTTCTGACACGTTCTTTGTCGTTGTCTTTTCATTGACAGAAGCAAAAGCTCTTACATTATTAATATTAACGTACGACATAAAGTCGGCTACAATTCTTATCGAATCGTAATCGACGTCGAAAGCACCTTTGATATTGACATAAGCTGGCACGTTATATTGTGCTTCGAAATTTTGTGCTTTGATAGCTCCGAATCCTTGGTTGATGCCATCGAGGAAGAGATGTGGGGCAGAGGTGACTCCGTAATAAGTGGTTCTCACTTTTGCATCTTCTGTGTTATAAGGGTCGCCAGGATAAGGGAATGACAAAGGATATTTCACGTAAGTGTATTTGCCAGGATTGTTGGCTGTGAGTGTGTTCATATTGACATTGACATCTTTACATGGTCCGCATGTAGAACTTGAGAAATGTTCTATCAAAGGGATGCGTTGTGTGCTGCCCATTGTAACGGCGAAGTCTTTGCTTAAATAGTTATCGATGATATCATTGTCAATGACTCCGTTGACATCAGTGATTGTTATTGGCAGAGTATAATCACCAGGGTTTAATGTGAAAGTGTTTTTTAATGTGAACTGTTTTGTCTCAAAAGGAGCGAGTTCTGTCTCGAAAGTCTGTGCCTCCATTGTTCCGCAGTAGCTATCGGCTATGTTTGTGGTTTCAACAATGAATGAGTTGACAGTCTCCTTACCGATGTTTTGCACAGTAAATTTCACTTCTGTCTCGCCAGCTTCTACTATCTCAGGTATGTCGATACTGACTATTCTAAGGTCGAGGTTTTCTTGGACGAATATCTCAAGGTCATCGAAATGCCAGCTGTAGAGATTATAAGAATTGCCTTCAAAGAAAAGAGCGAATTTCACGTTTGATTTTCCCATGTCAGGAGTGCTGATAACTTCGTTGACGAGGTAGTTGCCTGTCTGTGAATATGTTTTAGACCAAGCCTCATTCCATGTCTTTCCATTATCTGATGATGTGGCGATGCCTATTTTGCTGCTGCCAGAGAAGTTGTCGAGGTAATGTTTGAATGAAACAGCTACACTTTCTATATCTTTAAGACTCTTGGACTTTGATGCGAAATATGAGACATCGTTGAATCCAGGGTCGAAATACAACATGAGTTCGTTACATTCTCCGCCAGCTCTGTCGGTAAGTGATATCCTCCAGTTGGGAGAGCCAGAACCATAAACAAGCCAGCCACTTGGTAATTTTGTAGAATCAAAAGACTCTTTTACAAGTACATTCTTCTCTTGTGCAAAGACCGTAAAAGAGAAGAATAACGCTAATGTAAGTAGTAATGTCTTTTTCATAATATTCTTTTTAAGTCAACAAGACCACATGACAACAAGACTACAAGTTTTTGATGATTAAGTAGGTCAACAAAAAGCCAATAGCCAACAGCCTTAGTCTTTAATAATTCTTTTAACTATATTTCCTTTTTCAGTATATATTTTCACGAAATAAATTCCTGACTTCAAATTCTCAACATCAATAACTGATGGCTTATGGCTGACTGTTGATAGCTGTTGGCGTCTTCCATAAATGTCATAAACAACGACTTCTTCTATTTCAGCTTCTATTTCAATATAAAGTCTGTCACCAACTGGATTAGGATAAACTCTGCATTGATTGTCTTTTACTTCGTTGATATTTACGACATTGCTTATTTCACCTATTATGCTTACAGATTTTCTGTTGTTTGGATATATAGCTACCACTTCAATATAGTGTGTTTTGCCATCGTAAACATTTAATACGGAAGCATTGTCAGTGAATGTTAAACCTTTTACATTAGCTTTTACTAGTTTGCCATCGATAAGGATGTTGTAGCCGTCAGGAGTGCCGCTTTCTGGTGCTTCCCAGCTGAGCTTTAATTTTGGGTTGTCTCCTGTTGTTGTGACACTTAAGTTTTGTGCAGGATAAACGTGGTCGCTATATTCGTATGCGAAGCGGCTGTTGTAAATCTCTTTTGTCTTAGGATTTTGAATCCAGATTGCAACTTCAAGGTCGTTGAGTTCTTCCATATTTGTTGTTGTCATGTCATGTGTGAATCCAAGACTTTGATGTTTGCCAGCTTCAAGGTTTAATTTTATTCCGCTAGCAGAGCCTAGCATTTTCATCATAATATGATGGAATTCTGTCTCGCCGTTAGAACCGATGTTCTTATGAGTAGCTTTTTCATTTACTGCAATATAAGCTACGACATTGTCGATGTCTGAATATGAGAATATGTCAGCAATAACATTTATTGAATTATCGGCTTCATTAACGTTGAAGCTTCCTCTTATGTCGATGAATGATGCTGTGTTGTAGCTTATATCTAATTTCTCTTGTGGAAGAGGATCTTCTGTATTTTTTCCGTCAAGGAAAATCATAGGGACATTATTGACATTGTAATAGGTTCTTCTTGTTCCGCACTCTGATGTGTAATATGGGTCGCCAGTGCCTGGACCGTTCATAGGATATTTTACGTATGTGTATTTGCCAGAATTGTTGGCTGTGAGAGTGTCCATGTTTTTGTTAGTGAAGACACAAGGGAAACATGTTGAGCTTGAGAAGTGCTCTATCATAGGTATTCTTTGGCATGTGCCGAGTCCGACTTCTATGTCTTTTACTTTGATATTGTTGTCGATATAACTGTCGTTGCTATCATTTACAGATGTTATCTCGACATTTAATTTATGGTCTCCTACTGTCATAAACAATGGAGTTTCAAATGTAAATTGTTCTATGGCGAAAGTTTCTATGTTTGTTGTGAATGTCTCTTCAGTAAATTCACTTTCTCCTTCTATCTGATATTTTGCTTTGAAAGAAGTGATGGCGTTGTTACCTAAGTTTCTTACAGAGAAAGTGACATCATTATTACCGTTGCCTAATCTGTCGCTGGTGTTGATGCTTAATATTTCAGCATCGATTTCTTCTTGTTTGAAGATAAGGATGTCATCGAATTGCCATGAGTTGATATCGTTTGTTGAACCTTGGAAGTAGATACATATCATCACGTTTTCTTTTCCCATGTCTTCTGTTTCAATCACTTCGTTAACGATATATCTTCCTGTCTCGTTATAAACTTTGCTCCAACCAGTGTTCCATGTGGCGCCATTGTCGGAAGATGTAGCAACACCGATAGTACATATACCATTGTAATATGGATAATAATCGAAGTAATGTTTGAATGATATTGCTACAGACGAGATGCCTGTCAAATCCATTGCTGGCATTGCTAAGCGAGAAGTTCCATTGAACATAGGATCCCAGAAGAAATCGAGTTCGTTAGGTGTGCCGCCAGCTCTGTCTGTCGTTGTCACACTCCAGTTTTGGTTGCCGCCGCCAATGATAGTCCAGCCACTTGGCAATGACTTGCCATCGAAAGATTCTTGTAAAAGCGTGCCTCTGTTCTGCGCAAAAATCGAAGCAGATAACAATAATGCTAATGTAAGTAGTAAAGTCTTTTTCATAATTTTAATGTCAACGGACAACAGACAACAGTCAACAGTCAACAGTCTTTGTCCAAGTTTTAATTTTTATTTTTTTAAGCCAACAGCCAACAGCCAATAGCCTTAATCTTTAATAATTCGTTTTACAATATTTCCTTTTTCGGTATTTATCTTAACGAAATAAATTCCAGTTTTCAAATTTGCCACATCAACTACGACATTGTCTTGTTGACTTATTGTCTTGTTGTCTTGTAGTCTTCCAAAAACATCATAAATCTCTATAGTCAGAGTCTGGGTCTGAGTCTGAGTCTCGATATAAAGTCTGTCGTTAACTGGATTTGGATAAATACGCAAAGAAGTAGTTGTTTCTTCGATGCCTTCTCCTAAAGTCTTAGCACATACTTTTTCAGAATGTTCTGATTCTGTGTTATCAAGGACTGATGTTACGGTGTAACAGTATTCTGTGTTATATTCCAGACCTTCGTCAGTGTAATTTGTTTCTGTGGTGTTTTTAACCAAGACGTCATCGCGGTAGATGTTGTAGCTTGTTGCGTTAGCAGCTGCATTCCATGTCAAACTTATTGAAGATGTGCTTATTGGTGTAGCTTTTAAATTACGAGGAGCTTCCACTGTGATGTAATCTTCCACTTCACCGAATAATTTTGCTACGCCGACAGATGTCTTGTTGTTGTCATAAACAGCAATAACCTCTGCAGTGAATGTCTCTTCCGATGAAGTTAAGCTGTAGTTTAATGCTGAACTTTCAGATACGAGCTGTCCGTTGACAAACACTTTATAGGACTTAGGAGTTCCTTCTTCTGGTGCTTCCCATGTCAATGTGTTGTCATCTTCATTTAATGTCAAGCTTTGGATAGGGTAGCAGTGGTTGGTATAAGCATAAGCAAAGTTGCTGTTGTAAATCTCTTTTGTCTCAGGGTCTTGTATCCACAATGCCACTTCAAGGTCGTTGAGTTCTTCTACGTTTGTAAGTGACATATTGTGAGTGAATTCCAGACGTTGATATTCTCCTGCCTTGATGCTGACTGGGTTTCCTGATTTTGACTTTAACATCTTCATCATGATATGATGGAATTCAGTCTCACCGTTAGAGCCAGTGTTTTTTGTAGTAGTTTTTTCATTTACAGTGATAAAAGCGACAGCATTTTCTAATGTTATGTATGACATGAAATCGGCGATAACGTAGATGATGTCGTCTTCAATACTGAATGCGCCTCTTATGTCAGCGTATGCTGGTACTTCACGTCTTTCATCTAACTGTGCTTGTGTAAGGTAGTTGCTGCCATTGCTTCTTCCATCTAAAAAGATGTTAGGCACACCAGTTACACCGTATTCTTGTACTTTGTATGATGCTTCGAAATTGTTATAAGGGTCGCCGGAAGTAGGGAATTTGGTGTATGTGAACTTGCCTTCGTTGTTTTGTGTGAGTGTGTGCATCTGTTGGTTTACAGCCACGCAAGGTCCGCATGTAGAGCTAGAGAAATGCTCAATCATCGGGATTCTCTGTGCTTTGTTGAAAGCGACGCTGATATTTTTATCTTTGTAGTTGTTACTTGCGTCTTGGTCTTTGTTGCCATTGACAGACAATATTTCTACGGAGATGTTGTAAGGTTTGTTTCTTGCGATAGCATCGAAAGACTTGTCTTTATAAGTAACTTGAACTATCTCTGAATTGTTGATGTCTTGTTCAAAAGTAGCGATAGCTGCTGTTTCCCAGTTGCTGGCTTTAATCTTAGCTTCGAAAGAATTCACTACAGCTGTTCCAATATTTTCAACACTAAAAGAGATTTCTCTTTCTCCTGTCTCTATAGTGTTTGGCATCTCGATGTCAACTATTTTCAAGTCGAATTCAGACTGTTCGTAAATCATCAGGTCGTCGAAGAACCAGTTATCCATATTTTGAGAAATGCCTTCATAGAACAAGCAGAGTATCACATTGTCTTTACCCATATCGGCTGTAGAGAACGTAGCTTTGACATCATAAACGCCTGTCATTGTGTATTCTTGAGACCAGCCAGTGTTCCATGTAGCGCCGTTGTCTGATGAAGTGGCGATGCCTATGGTGTGGGTGAATTCATTGTCTCTGAAATTGTCGAAGAAATGTTTGAAAGAAACAACCATTTCATCTACTTCGCTGAGGTTGAAAGGTGTTGATATCAAACGAGAGACACCTTCGAATTTAGGATCCCAAGATAGTTTCAACTCGTTGCCGTCTCCACCGGAATATGTGGTTAAAGATATCTTCCAGTTGTTCGTTCCTACTTCAGATGTAGTCCATCCGCTAGGCAATTCCGAACCATTGAAAGACTCGTCAACAAAAGTCGCTCTGTTCTGAGCAAACACCATTGCTGAAAATAATAATGCTAATGTAAGAAATAATGTCTTTTTCATTTTTTTAAGTCAACGGACAACAGACAACAGTCAACTGTCTTTGTCCAGATTATTAATTTATTTTTTAACCAAAAGCCAACAGCCAAAAGCCAATAGCCAATAGCCAATAGCCAACAGCCAACAGCCTTAGTCTTTAATAATTCTTTTAACTATATTACCTTTTTCAGTATTTATCTTAACGAAATAAATTCCAGACTTCAAGTCAGACAAATCAATGGATAAATTACCTTGGTGACTTGGTGTCTCGGTGACTTGGTGTCTTCCATAGATATCATAAACCATGACTTCTTCTATCTCAGTTTCTGCCTCAATATAGAGTCTGTCGTTGACAGGGTTAGGATAAATCTGTACTGATGAAATTTGTTCTTCAATTATATTTTCGAATTCTTCATCATCTTCTTTAAAACCTTCTGTCAATGTTGCGCTATTGTGTACTTCCTTTGTGACATAGCTTTGAATCCATACTGCTACTTCGAGGTCTTCCATTTCTTCAACATTTGTGGTGCTCATGTCGTAAACGAATTCATATTGTTGTTTTTGACCTGCGTAGAAACTTGTGTCGATACCTTCGCTGCCGGTAAGCATACACATCAAAACGTGATGGAATTCTTCTAATCCATTTGTTCCGACGTTGCCTGTTGTTGTCTTTTCATTTACTGTCATGAATAATTTTACATCAGTGATGTCGATATAAGGAGTGATGGTGGCTTTGACAGTGATGTTGTTGCCTTCAATTTCGTAACCGCCTACTATCTTGATATATGCAGGATTTGCATAGCTGTTGTTGAAGTAAGATTGTTTTGGTTGTTTGGTTGTTGTTGTACCGTCGAATATGATTGTAGGAACGCCGTCAACTCCATAATATGCGCCTCTTACGCTACAGTCTTCGATGTAATATTTGTCGCCTACGCCAGGGTAGTTCCATGGATATTTTACGTAAGTGTATTTGTCTTTGTTATCCTCTGTGAGTGCTGTCATTGTGTTGTCGATTTCAACGCATGGTTGGCATGTAGAACTTGAGAAGTGTTCTATCATAAGTGTTCTTGTAATGCTTTTAATGAAAGTTCTGATTTCTTTCGACATGCTGTTGTTGTCGGCATTTGCGTCTTCTTCGCCATTGACGCTTATGATGTTGACTTTGATTTCGTGTGTTCCAGGAGTGAGGTTGATAGGTTTATTAAATGTAGCGTTTTGTTTTTGGTTAGGAGCGATAGCGATATTGAATGTTTCTGTTACTATGTCGTGACCTTCAACTTCGTAGCTAGCTTCGAATGAAGTTACTTCTTCTTTGCTGATGTTGTCGACAGTAAAGCCGATTTCAACATTGCCAGATTGTATTACGTTGTTTACGTTGATGTTTGACAATTGGAGGTCGGTTCCTTCATCGCTCAAGGTAAAGATGCTGATGTCATCGAAATACCATTTGTTGAAGTTATATGTGTTGCCTTCATAGAACAAACAGAACAAAACGTTGTTTTTACCCATATCGGCAGTCTTGAATGTCTCGTTGATATTGTATTGTCCAGAAGAAGCTGCTTCAGAGTATGTTTTTGACCAGCCTGTGTTCCATGTAGCTCCATTGTCGGAAGATGTAGCGATTCCGATAGTGCTGCTTAACTGAGCATTGCTTAAGTTATGTTTGAAAGAGAGTCCGAGTTCTTTCACGTTTGTTAAATCTGCTGAGCACATAACGAGATGAATGCCAGCTGTTACGATAGGGCTGCTCTTGAAATACAATTCATTAGGGTCGCCACCTGCATTGTTGGTGGTGTTTATTTTGAAATTGTCAGCGCCTTCGCCTGTGAAGTACCATCCTTCTGGCATCTCTGCTGAATCAAATGTTTCGTTGATTATGAATGAACTGTTTTGAGCAAAAATCGTTACTGATAACAATAATGCTAATGCTAAAAATAAATTTTTCTTCATCTTGAGTTTTTAATTAAAAAGTAAAATTATTCAACCTACAAAGATAGGTATTTATCATAATAAATAGTCTTTTTTTTCTTAAAAATATTAGGTAATTAGTATAATATTTTACTTTTTTTTATCTTTGCAAATCTTAACAAAAAAATTAGAGAAATAATGTTCAAACCTACAGAATATCAGATTAAATCGGTGGCAACAGGAAACGTCTGCGAAGATAGTGGCTGGCTGCTCGATTTCAAAGGTGAAGAGAAACCAAGTCTTATTCGTGCTATCTATGCTAACAAACAACTTGAAGTCAAGGAGGAAAATAACGGACTTTACTGTTATGCCGATTGGCTTCCAATAAAACGTCAGTTGAAATGTGACGCAAAACCAATAACTTACAAAAGCGTAAAATTGGCAGAGAAGTTGGGGTTAAATAACTTATATATCACATTCAACGGTTATTATCCAGAGATTGGCGCAAACATGCGCACATGTTCTTTCAAGGAGACAGAGGCGTATTCTATCTGCGCGCGTCTTTCTGAAGAGAAAAAAGACGAGGTGATAGTCGTATCTTCTGCTGGTAACACGGCACGTGCTTTCGCACAGGTTTGCTCCGATAACAACATAAAATTATTATTGACAATACCAGAGGATAACCTCAATGCGCTATGGTTCGAGAAACCATTGAATCCTTGTGTTAAGGTGCTGGCAACGAAGTCGGGCAGCGATTATTTCGATGCGATAAATCTTGGAAATATAGTTTGTGAAGTTGAAGGTTTCTTTGCTGAAGGCGGTGCTAAAAACATAGCTCGTCGCGACGGAATGGCAACCACAATGTTGTCGGCTGTGACTTTCATCGGCAGAATCCCAGATTACTATTTCCAAGCTGTTGGTAGTGGCACTGGAGCTATCGCGGCATGGGAGGCTAACCTCAGATTTATTGAAGACGGCCGCTTCGGTGATAACAAGGCTAAGATTTATGTCTCACAAAATGCTCCGTTTTTACCGATGTATAATGCTTGGAAACAAGACTCTCGCGAGATGCTTCCTTACGACAACGACCAAGCACGTGTAGATGCTAACTCTGTGGTAGCTAAGGTTCTTACTAATCGTAAGCCTCCTTATTCTATAGCTGGCGGATTATACGACGCTATGAAAGATACCGATGGAGATTTCTTTGCAGTGACAAACGAAGAGGCAGAAGCCGCCGGAAAATTGTTCGAGGAATTGGAAGGCGTTGACGTCAATCCGGCGGCAGCAGTAGCTACTGCATCGTTGATACAAGCTGTCGAAAACAAGCAAGTGGAAAAAGATGCTGTCATCATGCTTAACATCACGGGCGGTGGCGAGAAACGTTTCAAAGAAAATAAAGAGATATTCTATCTTAAACCTACAAAGGTATTTGATATTGATGCAAGTAAAGAAGAAATCAAAGAATTTGTCAAGACGATGTTTTAATAATTCTATGATAAATAAGAAAGCCTCACGATAATTTCATGAGGCTTTCTTCTTTTAGTTAAAATCTTGTTATCTTACTATCACCTTGCATACTGCGGCATTGTCGATTTTGACAATATAAACTCCGAGATTTGCAGGTATCATAATGTTATCGTCTGTAGCTTTCATATTGCATACGACTCTGCCATCTATTGAATATACGCTTACCATTCTGTTAGCGACATTTTCAATCTTGATGTAGCTGCCTTGTCCGTAAACTTTGACATCTGTGCTGTTCATGTCTTCGATGCTTACATCTCCAACAGAAGCTGTATTTGAGAATAATGATTCACCTTCGTTATAGACAACTGTCACGTTGAATTTGTTATCGCTGTCAGCAGATAAAGGAGCTTCGAAAGTAGTTTCAGTGACATAACTCTCGTTTATCTTTTGACCATCTTTGAAGATATTATATCCAAGCACTTCGAGTTCGACATTACCAGATGTATTGCTATAAGTGATATCGTCGATGAGCAATGCGAAGATGTCTACGCTGATGTAATGGATTGCAAAATATTTTGCTTCGTCAGGAAGTGTGTATTCGTATTGTTGCCATGCTTCTGTGTTTTTAGTCTCTTGTGCCAAGAGTTGGAATGACTCAATATTGGTGTTTGTTGTTGAATAGAGGACTTCGAATTTCTCAGCTCCATATTCTGTTGTAGGTATAGCAGCCCAGAAAGAAAAATCTGTTCCGCCAGCCACTTCAGGAGAGATAAGCCAGTCGTCGGCAGCGCCTGATATTGTTGAGAATGCAATCAGACATTTGTTGCCATCATAAGGTTGCCATACTTCTGAGCTGATGCCTAATTCTGCTGGGGCCCATACCTGCCATGCCTTAGGTTCACCACCTGATGGAATGTTAATACCATCGATTATATAGGTCTCGGTTTGGTCGGCATCTACCACTGTGAAGTTTCCGATATTATCGATGATGAAGCTTTCGTATTGCTCAATGTCATCGACGATAGCTTCAGGAGCTAGTGTTGGTGCGCTCCATGTCAATGTTGCATTGTTTCCGTCAGATTTTTTGGCGACTAAATCTGTTACCACACGCAAGCGAGCTTGTGTTACAGTAAACTTGCTTGTAGCCTCATTATTTTTTTCAACTAAGTCTGTAGCGTCGTTCATAGTGACAACTACCTTGATTTCTGATTCGCCGAAATTGTCAGCTGTAGGTGTGAACTTTGTTCTGTATTCGTTGTCGTCATTGCTTATAAGTTCTTGATTTTCTATGCTTGCAATCTCGTTTTCGTCGATATAGAATGAAATGTTGAAGCTTGCATTGTTGCTGCCTCTGTTTACAACTTTAGCTGCTATTTCCATTTCTTCACCCACAGCGACTTTAGCTGGAGCAGACACTGATTCAATAGCGATGTCGTTTTCAACAGCGTTTTCTACTGTGATATAATCTAGGAATACAAATCCGTCAGGAGAGATTTGAGCATTTATTGAGACTCCAATCCATGGAGCATCTATGAATTCTTCGAGGCTTACCGCATATTTAACCCAGCCGTTTGTCTCGCAGTCGTTTACTCTCTTTGCGAATACTCTCTTGTAAGAGTCATCGTCGGTAGTAATAGAGATAGACAATTCATTTACATAGTCAGCTGTATTGTAATGATACATTGATAAGTATAATGTAGGGTCTGTTTCGCCTAGGAGTGAGATTTTAGGAGCTATTAAGCTACATACGCCTCCGCTGAATTCGTAGAAGTCGTAACATACCAACATGCCGCCGTCTGGAGCTACAACAATCTCTGGAAGGTTATAATATTCCATTACTTCACCCAACTCCCATGTTATATAAGAATTTGGATTTTCATCGACGATAAACCATGGTGAACTCATGAGGTTTAAGTTTTCTATCTTTTCGGTAAATGGCAATGTGTAAGGAGAACCTAAAACGACACTTCCGCCATATAAATCACCTTCGCCTACTTCGTTTTGTGCTGATACATAGAATGTGTAGCCTTGTAATGTTTTGTCTTCCACTGTGATTTCATAGAAAGGCTCTGTGGTTTCATCGAACCATTCGACATTATATCCGTCAGCGGTAGGAACGTAGATGTTGTATACGAGTTCATCAGGATTGATATATCCGCCTTCGGCACCCACTGTAGGAACGTCCCAAGACATCACGCTGGAGAGGTTGCTTTCTGCAGTAGTGAACTTGATGTTGCTTAAAAGAGGAGGAGTGTCGACACCGCAACGGCATGAGATTTCGTAGATGTCGCCTTCGCCAGAGCTGTTAGATGTAACTAATACATAGTTGTTAAATCCATTTTGAGCGTTGTTGTCAACGATATGTCCTGTTGCACCTGGAGCGATGGTTGTTGTTCCAACGACTTCGTCATTACGATAAGCTGTAACGGTGACATCTTCTGTCAAGGCAGTGCCACCTAATGATTCTGTAGGAGCTGTGAATGTGATAGTTGCTGTCAATGCGCCATTGTCGCCAGCTGTTGCTGTGACGTTGTTTACTGCAGCAGGTACGTCGGATGTAGGTCCTTCTGTGACCTTGATGTCTTTAACTAAGAGATAATAACTATCGGCGAGGGATGTCGCATGTATTCCGATGAAATAGTCTCCTGATTCTTCAACAGAGAAATATGTACGTAATACTTTAGGTGTTTCCCAATCAAGTTGTGTGTCAGGGATGAGGACTGTTTGTTCTTCTGGATTTGTTGTCTTTCCGAGTGTTACTTCTATATTTTCAGGATATGACAATGAGTATGAACATGCGTTGATTTCCAAGAGCATTACGCCTCCGCTGTTGAGTCTGAGTAATGGCGTAAATGCGTAGTCGTCGGCATCGTTATAGCTGCTATAAGGGTAGAGCAAAGCTTCTTTTGTAGCGTCATATCCCCATGTTCTGTCGTCATTGTTATTATTGACAATAGTATAGATATCTAAACAAGCGTCATTGTTGAATGTTTGTTCGTAAGGCAAGGAGAGGGAATTGCCGAACATGAATTTTCCTGTTGATGCAGGCTTACTTGTTTTGTTGCCTGATACTGCATAAACGAACCATTGGTAAGAAGCTAATTCATCAGGAAGCTGGTCAACATAATAAGTGTTTGTAATGCCAGTAGCAACAGTCACGCCAGAGCGTTCAATGGTGTAAGTTAAATTTGCAGTGTTCAGGTAACCTCCGTTTTCACCTTCGGTAGGTGCTGTCCAGCTGAGACTTGCTTGTCCGTTGTCATCTATATCTACTTCGAGGTTTGTGACAGCTAAAGGAGTGTCTTCACCTGCATAAATCTTCAAAGAACCGATAGCTCCTTTGCCGGCGTCGTTGACAGCATAGGCGCGGATGTTGTTAGTTCCTTCAGTAAATTCTACATCATTCAATGACACGTTTTCACCAGCTGTGACTTGATTGTTATAGATTTCTGTACCGTTTAATTCAATCACGAGTGTGTATGCTGTTGAAGCAAGAGTTCCACCAGCGATGTTGAGGGTAGGAGTTTCAACGGTGATGCTGCCAAGGAGAGAGCCTGGTGCATTAGGATTATATTGAACTACAGGAGCTGCAGGTGCGTTTTCATCAGCCAAAGGGTCGTTGGTGTAAAGACTTGTCCATTCTTCATATAAGTCAAAAGAACATAAAGTCTCTGTTGTACCTGATGTTAAGTCAATAGACATGATGTAGCTTTCGGTTTCATTTGATGCTGCCCAGAGAATCTTGCCGTCTTTAGGACTCCAGCATGCTGATTGCATATACTCTGGCAAGAAGCCTGTGTTACATACTTCTCTGATGACTTCTCCTGTTGTGGTGCTGATTTCTCTGACGATACCATCTGCACAGATGATATACAAGTTGCCATTAGGGTCGAAGGCCATTGCGAAGACGTCGGAAGGGAGGTAGAGTGTAGCAATTGGTGTATAAACAAAATTTATACGGTCAAACAGACTCAATGCTGAGTAGTATCCGGTTTCGTCGTATGTCATAGCATAAATCATATCATCAACAGGGTTGTATGACATATTCACTGCGTATGAAGTGAAGTCTTCAGGAGAATGTTCAGCTATATCGATGATAGTAGCGTTTTCGATGTCATAAGATACGGTGTATAAGCCTAGAATCATTCCCCAAAATGTTTCGGCGTATGATATGTATGCTATGCCATCGACAACAGTACCAGCGCCAGCGAGCTGTTCGTTGGTTCCTACAGGAAGATATTCGCCAGTGTTAGGGTCTATTGAATAGAAGCCGACACTTGACATATCACTCATTGCAGCACTATAAATCAAATTACCATATAATGATGCTCCGCTTTCAGTCACAGCCAAAGGCATTCTGTTTTTAGTCTTAGGTGAAGGCTTTATGAGGTTCGTGGCAGAAGGAAGAGATTGTGGTTTTTTAACGTCTCTAATCATCTGCTTCATGAAAGGAGTCATCTTAACACCTTGTTTTTGTGTTAATTCTAGTTTACTCTTTTTTTTAGATTTTGTTAGGAAGTCGGAAGATTCTGTCTTTTGCGCATAAGCAAAAGTTGGGAATAAAAGAGCCACTGTCAACAATACAGAGGCCAACCTCTTGATAAATGTAAATGTCTTCATAACTCATAAGTATTTAGTTAAACAATAGTTAGTAAGCATGCTTCAAATTTAAACTATTAATAACAAAAAAGCAAGAATTGTTTTAATGATTATGAATTATTTTAAAAGTTTTTTTACACCTTATTAATATAAAAAGAGTTGCCATGTCTTTCATAGCAACTCTTTTGATTTGAAATTAAGAATTTCTAAATTTTATTTCTCAATGAAAGCGATTGTCTCACCTTTTTCAACGAGCTTGCCTTGTGGAGCAACAGCCTCGACGATCTTGCCTGGCCATAATGCTACTACTGGTTCTTGACCGTAAGGAGCTTGGATTTGAGCGATGATATCACCTTCTTTGTAGACTGTACCTTGAGCTGGTGTTGTTGACTTATCGTTGAAGTCGATGTCCCATAAGATTCTACCGCCAACAGGAGCCACTACTGGTTCTGCGTTTGGATGACGTAATGCTCTTAAATCTGGAATCTTAACTTCGCCGCCAGCTTTTTCAAACTTAGCTTTCATCTTTTCTTCCAATTCTTGGTTGAAACGACGTTTAGCTTCACCTGATTTATATTCACGGTATTGTTTTTCGTGCATTGCGAATTCGAAGAGTTCTTCTTCGTCTGGACCTAAATCCCAACCGTTTTCTTCCATTTCTTTGCGGAAACGTGGAAGTTCATCTGGATAGTTGTCTTGTGGGTTACCTTCGAAGAATTCGAAACCTTTCTTCTTAGCGAGGTCGATGATTTCTTGGTCTAATTTACCTGGAAGTTGACCAGCTTTACCTAAGATCATGCCCCATGCTGCAGGGTCGATAGAGTTTTCGTAACGAGCGTCGCCCTTGCTTAATGAATAGAGGTTCATCAAAGCGATGTTCTTTGTGTATTGGCTGAATGGAGTTACCAATGGAGGGTAACCGAGTTTAGGCCAGATATTTTGTACTTCGTCGAAGAGTTGAACGAGGAGTTCGTCTTCTGTGAGTTCTTTTTCACCTTTGTTTTTGAGGTTCATGTTGATAGCAGCGTGAACGCCTTTGAGGTCAGCCATGAGTGAGCCCATCATACCACCTGGGAGACCGCAGCCTAACATCAATGAGTTGAGGTAACGGTTACGTGGGTCAATCCAGTAGCCTAAGAAGTCGTCGATGAAGCTTTGTGTCATTGCGCGAGCTTCCATATATGCGTTCATGTCGATGTCTTTTACTAAGAAACCAGCGTCTTTCAACATAGCTTGTACTGAGATAACGTCTGGGTGAACCATACCCCATGAGAGT
>JAZRNQ010000205.1:0-6739 GCA_045648285.1 Bacteroidales bacterium
TTTTGTTATTTCAGGTTCAATAATTGTTTCTTCAGGGATTTTATCTCGGCATTGATTTCCATTTGCCTATTGAATTGTTTCTCCTTGTTCAACTTCTGCGTCAGCGAGGCTATTTGTGCTTTCAATTTGCTTCGAATATCCTCTACCTTGATTTGCTCGGCCAATGTAATACCCACTGTGACTTCAATCTCTCCGATATGAGTCACGATATTCTCCCACACGGTATCGAGATTCAATCCCGACAAAGGGAGCGTAGCCTCTTCTGTGGTTTGCCAAGCCGATGATATGAGTTTGGTGTGGTAGATGGCAAACTGCACTTGCTCCTCGAAGTGCAGGGCAAACACCATCCGTTGCGGAATAAGTTTGGTAAGCAGGACTATATTCTTGTTGTCGTACTCCTTGCGTTTCAGTTGTACGGCAAGCAGATAAAACTCTTTCACCTCAGCCCCGGCATTCAGTGCTGGCACAGTAGAGGTCGATACAACCGCCACAATATCTATGCGTGCAATGTCGGCATCGAAACTTTCGCGCTGTGAAGGTTTCAATTCGAACTTTGCATAGATTGCCTTCTTGGGCAACTGCTTCCGAACTTCTGTTGTCTGTGGTAGGCCGTACATGGTTATTGTACTTTTGTTGGTTGGTTTTCCTTAACTATCACATTTAAGTTTATTGGTTGCTTGTCGGGAGCATCGGCAACCCTTACGTTGATGGTGTCGGGGATTATATCTGGAAACTTATCTATAGAGATAGATTTTTGTTCCTTGATGGCAGAAATTATTGTGCTTATTTGTTCTGAGTCTATTTCTTGTTGGGTACATTTCTGCCATATCCCAAATCCAATAGTACCAAAAAGTGTAAGAACTGCCACAATAAAAGACAATTGGCTGATTTTTAACCCCTTTTGCGAAGTAATAAGCGATTCTTTCGCTTCGTTAAGTTGCGCTTCAAATCTCCTTTGCTCAATAGTCTTAAAATCTTTTGCAAAATCCACAAGACTATTCATTACAGAAAAATGACTATTTAACAACTTCCAAAGTTCTACATCGTAATAATTAAAATAGGTTCGTTCTTCGTGCCGATTATCAAGAGGATAACAAAGAGGATTCTTCTTTCCAATAATTTCCTTATCAATAAATTCTTTCGCCACAATATAGCGATGCTCAATAAGCATTATAATTAGCGAAAATGCTTCATATAATTTGGATTCAAGCCCCTCTTCAACTTTATGACAAATTTTTATCGTTTCCTTGTAAAAAGGGTCGTCTACTTTATTTTTCTCAATGTATTCTATTGGATACACTTGTAAAAGAACCTCTCCTATGCGAAGTCCCGATTTTCTTGATACATTATTAATCAATGCTTTTACAAGCTTCTGTTCTGTGTCTGTAAACTCTCTCATACTCCTACTTTATCACCAAAAAACATATCAACTCAAAATCGTCAAGTCCCTTAATCTCCTCAGTAAAGAGTGAGCCTATGGCACCGCCAAGAAAAGAATCAATGTCGCTTTCCTCCTTTACATCAATGATAGACGCAATGGCATCACCCAACAGCTCGGAATAGTGTTGCATGTTCTTTCCGTCTCGGGTAATGCGATTAAACTCCTTACATAGTTCCTGATTCGGACTTGACTTACCTTTGCACAAATAACGGAGTCTGTCGAGCAACTCTTTTGGTGATAGGTGATTGATAACGACGTCGCTATCATCAGAGATATAAACCAAATAGAACGGATGCAAACGGTTCTTGCGGTCAATGTTTACATTGTTGTTGCGATTCTTCAGTATATACACCACTCCTGGAGGACAACCCTCAGAAGCTGGAACAACAGCATGCAAACCAAAGGGGGTATGTTCAATGTTCGGATTATCTTGCATATAGGCAAGTAGGTCGAGGCGGAACTCGTTCAACCCCAAGTCCATGATACTGATACCAGTGTTCATCTCTTCAATATCCACAACTTCACTTTGCAGGCGTTTAAGTTGCTCTCGACGATACTCTAAATCACCCTTTTCTTCTGGAGATATTGGGTTGTCATCACCTGTACTGGTCATCACCGATACCTTCATACGGGCTTCAACACGGCCTTTGAGGTCAATGTATTCATCCAAGTCCATATCGGGCCAGTAGTTGACGAGTTGGATAACGTCATTACGTGAACCGATACGGTCGATACGACCAAAACGTTGGATGATACGCACTGGATTCCAATGAATATCGTAGTTAATGAGGTAGTCACAATCTTGAAGGTTCTGACCTTCACTGATACAGTCGGTAGCAATCAATACATCTATCTCTTCATTCACATCAGGTAGCAGTGCTGCCTTCTCCTTTGATAGCGGAGAGAATAGAGTAAGCAATGTATTAAAGTCAAGTTTTACACGCTGACGATTAGGTATTCTTACTGTGCTTTTCGCATCAGAACTACCCGTGATAAGTGCCGTATGTAGATTGTGTTTCGCCTTAATACGCTCGGCAAGGTTTTCGTAAAGGTATTCAGCAGTATCGCTAAAGGCCGTAAAGATGATAACCTTCTTGTTGTTGCCGTTTATTGGGTTAGCAAACTTATTGCGAAGGTCGTCGATCAATTGTAATAACTTGCTATCGTGTTCGGGAGTAATATCGGCAAGCATAAGGAGCAGTAGCTTTAGCGTCTCAATATCCTTATCGAGATATTTCTTCCAGCCGATATAGTCCATATCTTCAAGAGCAATCTGTGTCTTTTTACCACCAATGAAGATGTCCTCTTGTTCATCAAGGTCGAGTCCAGCAGAGAAATCATATTCATCTACCGTGGTGCGTGTATTACCATGCCCAGTATCAAGAGAATTGATTTTATCTACTGTAGCAGAAATAAAGCCAAGGATGCGGTTTAATGATAGGCGGAATGAGTTGACGGAACTCTCAAGTCGTTTGAGCAGATTGATACTCATCAACTTGCGAATACCACGTTCGCGTCCTTTCATGGTAAGTCCCGAATAGTCCTCTTCGCTTGCAATGTTTACGTATTTTGACAATCTGCTGGGCAGAATGAAGTCCGACGGTGTGTATATTGCCAAGTTGAGCACCGAGAGTAACAGATAGATGTCATTGTAGTTGATGGCACTATCAAGGTCGGTAAGATGTGGACGACGCGCAATGGGTGTCAGTCGTGTAGGGAACTTTCCGATGTCTGTAGTGTCATAGTATTGCTCAATATGTTTACGGCTTCGGGCAATGGTGACACTGTCGAGCACCTCAAAGAAGTCAAAACTCAAGCGTTCAAGCAAGCGTTTGGTGGTGCGTTCTTCGGGTGGCAATTTTGACCAACGGTTATATTCCGTTTGTGCCTGACGGAAAATATCGTCTATACTACTGCTTGTATTGAGCAAACCATCAATGTTTTCTGAATTTCCCTCATAAGCCAAAGCTATCTGGTTTTTCAAATCATTGAAACGGTTGTTTACTGGTGTAGCTGAAAGCATCAGCACCTTAGTCTTTACACCCTTGCGGATAACCTTATTGAGCAGTTGCAAGTAGCGATTTTCACGAGGATTCGCGTCATTCTCATCAGTGGTCACCTTGCCTCCGTTGCGGAAGTTATGCGACTCATCAATGACAACAAGGTCGTATGTGCTCCAGTTAATATGGGTAAGGTCGAGTCCGTTTGATACGCCTCCATTCCGAGACAAATCTGTGTGATAAAGCACATCGTAGCGCAGACGGTCTGCTACAATAGGATTGTTCAGGTAGTTGCTTCGATATGTAATCCAGTTGTCATTGAGTTTTTTGGGGCATAGCACAAGCACCGACTTATTACGGTTCTCGTAGTACTTAATAACCGAAAGGGCTGTAAATGTTTTACCCAAACCTACAGAGTCGGCAAGGATGCAACCATTGTATTTTTCCAACTTATTGATGATTGCTAAACAGGCATCCTTCTGAAAGTTGTAAAGTTTGCTCCAAATGACACTGTCCTTAAAGCCCGTAGCATCATTAGGCAATACATCTTCTGATATGTCATCAAGAAACTCTTTGAAAATGTTATAAAGGGTGACAAAATAGAGAAAATCAGGAGCATTTTCCTTATACGCATTCGTAATGTTATCCAATACCTCTTCTGTAACGACCTGCATGCGACTATCATCGTTCCATAGCTGCTCGAACAACGTAAGGAAGTGTTGCGACATCGGAGCTTCTGTCTTTTGAACAAAAGAATAGGCGTTGTTGCCTCTTTCACAACCTAAATCAACCGTGGTGAAACCATTGATGGGCATATAATTAGTATCATCCACATTGATGAATCCCATCATATTTTCATTTGTACGATTGGACTTGAAACAAGCCTTTTGCTTAATCCAGTCAGCACACTCTTTGGCGATAGCACGTTGCGAGAGTTCGTTTCGAAGTTTGACCTCGAACTCAGAACCATAAAGATTACGCTCACGATTTAAGCGAGGAATATAAAACTCACGTTTCTGCTTATTGGCCTTCTCTGTAACAAAAGTTGGCGAAGTAAAGATGAATCGCAATTCATCAATGTCTTTCAATTGTGCTTTCAGTTCATCGAAGGCGTAAATTGAAAAACACGATGCAGCGATGGAAACCTTGCTTCCACTTCGGATTGTTTCTTCCAAATCCTCCTTTAGTACCCTATGTATGTTATCAATGATTTGCATAGTTTTCTTGGGAATCTCTCATTATGAGAATCCCAAGAAATTAAGCTTGCTAACATTCAGCCAATTACAATGATTATGTTAGTATCTGGTTCAAGCACATAGAGAAAATGATATAGACAACACCTATAACAAACACAGCTTAAATCGTTCAAAGACACTGATTTCCCGACCAAAAATGAGATTATTTGAGATAAAAGCAGTACTTTTGCAATGAAATGGGATTCTCATAATGAGAGAAACCCATACCTCTTTTGTGTTGAGTAGATTCTTATACCTTCAATTAGTTCTAAAACAATCCAAGTCATTCTATCGAAAGCCATATAGTTGAGCTCACATATCAGGCTTCTGCTTCCCGTTATTATGTGAATTGATTAAGGATTACGAGCAGTCTGCGAACTATTTGTGTGTTGTTAGAACGTTATTTACTCTGAATCTTCTTTATTTTGATTATTCTTTAGTAATTTTGCAAATAATTGTTTGGAAATCTTAGCAATATAACGATAGACTATATCATATATGGAATTGGAAAAATTGATAAGCGAGTGTACGGCATACGATTTTAAGTTGATGCTTGAAGAGAAGAAACCTAAAAGTTGGTTGAAGAGTGTAAGTGCTTTTGCCAATGGATTAGGTGGCTCCCTATTATTTGGTATTGATGATGATGGTATCGTTAAGGGATTGGATGACGTACAGCGCGTTTGTGAATCCATCAGCTGTAAAATCCGTGATTATATGGATCCACTTCCTGATGTTGAAATGATTCCGCAAGAAATTGATGGCCATGAAATCTTGCAGCTCAAAGTTAGTGCTGGTAGCTACACACCCTATTATTATGTTGGTGATGGTCAGCGTGTGGCTTTTATTCGTATAGGTGATGAAAGTTTACCTGCAACCGCAGAACAGATGGTGCGTCTGGTTTTGAAGGGTTCAAATAAAACATACGACTCTCTTCATACGGATTATAAAGCAGAAGATTATGCCTTTACTATCTTGGCTAACACATTCAAAACTCGAACAAGCCAGGAATGGAACAAGAAATATCTTCTATCGTTTGGACTTGTTGTAGGTTCTGGAAATCTCACGAATGCAGGTGCTTTGTTCGCAGATGATTGTCCTTTGTGGCAGTCTCGTTTGTATTGCACTCGATGGGATGGAAAAGCAAAAGGCGATGCAATCAATGACGCAGAGTTTACTGGCAATGTACTAATGTTGCTTCGTGAGGCTATGAACTTTGTAAAATCAAACACAAAAAAGGGTTGGGAAAAATTGCCTAATGGCCGTAAAAACAAGCCTGAGTATGCGGAACGTGCGGTTCTTGAAGCAATGGTCAATCATTTTATTCATCGTGACTATACTGTTATGGGAGGCGAAGTTCATATTGACATTTATGATGACCGTCTGACTGTTACTTCTCCTGGTGGAATGTATAATGGCCTGCTCATTCAGGATCTTGATATTGCTGACGTTTCTTCAGAACGACGAAATCCGATACTTGCAAATGTAATGGCTCAACTTGATTACATGGAGAAACGAGGAAGTGGTCTCACTCGTATATGCAATGAAACTCAAGCGTTGGATGGATACAAAGATGAGTTAAAGCCCATATTTAAGTCCACGCCAACACAGTTTCAAACTATCATTTTCGCATCGTCCGATAACCAGAATGTCGGAGACTTTGTCGGTGACATGTCGGAGACGAAACTTACTGAGCGTCAACAGAAAATACTCAATCTTATTAAAGAATCACCGACAATTTCAGCAAAACAAATGTCGGAGACTTTGTCGGTAACCACACGTACTATAGAACGCGATCTTTCTTTGATGAAAAAAGTAGGTGTTCTGAAGCGTGAAGGTAAGGATAATAATGGAATGTGGCATGTATTTGAATCCCTAAAATAAATTCTAATAACGTCAAGATTCGTAGATTATACTATTAATAGGAATGACTTATACTAGAAAAAGTTGTCACTTTCGGAGGCAAAAAGGAAGTGACAATGAAGCACAAGACAAGAACAGAACGTGTGTATAACGAAGCCACAGGTTGGTATGAGACACGCGAAGTAGAGTTAAAAGGTTACACA
>JAZRNQ010000206.1:0-16767 GCA_045648285.1 Bacteroidales bacterium
TGGTTGAGCTACAGGATTGTAGGTACCGATTTTTTCTGTGAAGCGACCATCACGTGGTGCGCGAGCGTCTGCAATTACAATATGATAAAATGGTTGACCTTTTTTACCATGTCTTTGTAATCTCATTTTTGCTGGCATAAAACTAAATTTTTTAAATGTTAATAATAATTTAACTGTTAAACCTACCCGAGGTTTGCGGGTGCAAAAGTACAAAAAAAATCTTTACGAATTACGTCCGTACAAAATTATTTTTCAATTAGTTAATTTTTAATTCGTCAACGAAAATCCACGCTGGATATCCATAGCCTGAATGTCCTTCTGGACACATGTGTGGCTCGATGATTATGTTGACGTATCGTACGTTTGTCTTCTCAAAATCAACACTATAGCTTAAAACTCCGTCTTCTGCTATCGTCTCGATAGGGAATTCCTGATGATGGATTTCTTCGTAATTTTCTCCGTCATTAGATCCTAAGACCTTTACAGACTTAGCATTGAAAATCCAGTCGCCTTTGGTTAAATTGCATTGGAATGATAAATTGCTTATCTCTTGTTCTTCTATCATGTCGATTTTTGCGTCAAGATTTTCGCCGAAGAATGCAATCCAACGACCGGTCTTGTAGTTCTTGCCTCCAGACAAACCGTCAATCAATGTATTGGCTCCATCGAAACGGTAGTTTTCGTGTGGCTCGTTCTTCAAAGTGATAGGCTTCATCGATGACTTACTGAGTTCAATGTCTGTCTTGAATTCTTTACCTACACTCTTAGCTCTCTTGACGATAGCTCTTAACTTAGCGTTTTCTGTGAGTTTGAGTGCTTCTGTGTATTTTGTTCCGTTTGTCAATGGGTCGCTGCCGTCTAATGTGTAAAGGATGTCGCCTTCGCCGAATTTAGACATTGTTACGTCAATGCACTTTGCTTCTACGTTAGGAACGATTTCAACGTCGATGTCGAAGATGTGTTTCGCGTAGTTCCAGCCTTTGAGGTCGTAGAACTCTACCATCTTGTATGCACGTCTAAGGAAGCTGTCGTAGTCTTTTTGTTCTGGTGAAACCCATTGTACTTCTGTCAATGCGTCCATTCTAGGCAATATTCTGTAGAATACGGTGTTCATGTCTTTGATGTATTCAACCCAGAGGTTGGCTTGTGCACCGAGGATATGTTTTGCTTCTTCGTCTGTCAATCCTGATGGTATTGGCTCAAATTCGTAGACTCTTTCAACAGGGATGTAACCTCCGATTGCGAGTGGCTCGTCATCAGTGTTGTCGGTTTGGTAATAATCGAAGTAGAGGTGGGAGCAAGGTGTCATGATGACGTCGTGGTGTTGTTTTGCACCTTCTTTGCCGCCGTCGATGCTTCTCCAGCTCATGACGGTTACGTTTGGTCCGAGTCCGCCTTCGAGGATTTCGTCCCAGCCGATGACTTTACGTCCGTGGTTTTCGACAAATTTCTCCATTCTTGTCATGACATAGCTTTGGAGGTAATTCTCTGCTTTGAAATGGTCATCGTCTTTAAATCCTAATTCTTTAATCTTAGCCTGACATTTTGGACATTGTTCCCAGCGTACTTTAGGGCATTCGTCGCCACCGATGTGTATGTATTCGCTAGGGAAGATGTCCATAACTTCTGTCAAGACGTCTTCGAGGAAACGCATCGCGTCTTCGTTGCCAGCGCATATTACGTCGTCAGCGACGCCCCATTGTTTCCATACTTCGTATGGTCCGCCTGTACATCCGAATTCTGGATATGTAGCTAAAGCTGCTAATTGGTGTCCTGGTAAGTCGATTTCAGGGATGATTGTGATGTGACGGTCTGCTGCGTATTTTACTAAGTCACGGAGTTCTTCTTGTGTGTAGTAGCCACCGTAACGAATGGTGTCGAATGTCTCGCTTTTGCCAATCTTAGTTCCGGAACGCCAAGCTCCGACTTCAGTGAGTTTTGGATATTTCTTTATCTCGATTCTCCAGCCTTGGTCGTCGGTGAGGTGGAGGTGGAATTTATTCATGTTATGCAGAGCCATCAAGTCGATGTATTCTTTGATGGAATCGAGAGGGAAAATGTGTCGGCTCACGTCGAGCATCATGCCTCTGTGACCGAAGCGTGGATAGTCGTAAATTTCGGTTGCAGGCATTGCGATATTTTCACCTTTTGCATCGAAAGGAAGACTCTTTCTTAATGTCTGAATGGCATAAAATAAACTTGAAGCTTCACTTGAAGTTATGTTTATATTGTCTTTATTTACAATAATTTTGTATGAATCTTTTTCTGTAAAAGATGTAGGGTCTACGCTTAAGTTGATAGCTCCTGTCTTGAAGGTCTCTGAAGCCTCTGCCTTTAATGAATATCCTAAAATTTCATTAAGAAATTCTGATAAGAATTCTGCTTCTTTTCTCAATTCTGTTTGTGATGCAGGATATGTTATGATGACATTCTTCGAGAGGATGAACGGACTTTCCGTTGTGTTTTCAGTAATGGTCTTTGGCAGTGGAATTACGTTGTAATCTGCCCTTTGTAATTCTCCTGAACATGATATTAATGTCAATGCAATAATACCAATCGCGATGATGTTTTTTACTCTAATTTTCATATTTATTTGAACAAAATTTTAGTTTGCGAAATTAAGAAAATACAATGAAATATTCAAGTAATTTTTTTAACTTTACAGCCAAATTTAAAGATTATGAAACTGAATTTATACAAAGCTTATTCGTTGATATTCACACTTCTTTTTTTGCTTGTAATGGTATCTTGCAAGACGATTAAAGATATTCCTTTGGAAGAGGGTGGATTTTTGTTTGAAAACACAACTGACGATGAAATATTTTTCGTTAAAGTTGATAGTGTTGAAGATGCCTTTGTTTATGGTAAGTCGTATTTGTTTGATGATGAATTGATTATTGAGGCTGAGCCTTTTAAAATAGAGCTTTTCAAAAGAAAGACAAAAATATTACTGTCTGACTCTCTCGTTGTTTCTTATAAAATTAAGAGAATGACATTGGAGGGATGTCGGGGATGGTTTAAGATTGACGGGACGAAAGGGAAGAAGCAGTTTTCATTGATGTTTTATGAAATAGAAGAGTATCAGGATGTTAGGGATAGGTATAAAGATAAAATGTTTGAGGTTGAGAGACTGTCTGATATTACTTATGCAAATGTAAAAGGTTACTGGTCATCAATACCAGACGATACTATAGATATAGGGAATATTGTTAAAGTCGGTTTGTTTAATTCTTTGAAGAAGAAGGATTTAAATCTTGAAATGGATATATATATACCTAAAAATGATACCGTTGAGAAACGTCCTCTAATAATGTTCATTCATGGCGGCGCATTTTACATTGGTGATAAAGCTACATTGCCATACCGTACTTTGTGTAATCATTTTACGTCTTTGGGCTATGTCTGTGTTTCAATAAATTACAGGATGGGATTTAAGATGAGTTCAAAAGCCATAGAAAGGACTGCATATCAAGCTACACAGGACGCTCATGCTGCTATGCGTTATTTGCTTTCTAAAAAGGATATATATAGGATAGACCCTGATTATCTGTTTGTTGGCGGTGCGAGTGCAGGTAGTATAACTGCAATGAATCTGGCTTATATGCGTAATGAAAACCGACCTAAGTCGTCATATTCTTCTATGTTTGCTGAAGATCTTGGTGATTTGGAAATGTCTGGGAATAAATTGTATAACAAGTTTAGAATCAAAGGTGTGGCTAATATGTGGGGAAGTATGAATGATCTGAAAATGCTTGAGAATTCAAGGATTCCGATTATTTCTTTCCATGGCGATAAAGATGAAGTAGTGCCGTATGGTCAAGGTTATCCTTTTACGGTAATAGGTGATTTTAAGAAAGTTTTGTTCGAGGAGATGTATGGTTCTTTTAGTATACATGAACGTGCATTAGAACTTGGAATTCGTTCTAAATTACATACTTTCATCGGTGAAGGTCATGGACTTTATCTTGATACAAAAAGAAATTTAACTGATAATTTTTATTTTATTCAAGATGAAATAACAGATTTCTTCTATGATGAATTGATGCCGCATCCAGTATATATAGTTCAAAATGAAGGTGATAATCAAGTTTTTATGATAGATACTTCAAATGTTGCTACAGCGGATTGGTGTGTCGTAGGTGGCGTTTCTATAGAGGAAACCAAAGGAACTATACGTGCTTCTTGGTTTGATGATGAAGAAGTTCAAGAACTTAGAGTGTCAGGAAGTTATACTAACGGAGCTGGCTTTGAAGATGTTTTCGTAATAAAAAATGTAAAAAAATATGAAGATAATACATACGAGTGATTGGCATATTGGACAAACTTTGCATCAATATTCGCGAGATGAGGAACATAAATATTTCTTTAATCAGCTGAAAGATATTATTTTAGAAGAATGTCCGGATGTATTGGTGGTCTCTGGTGATATATTTCATTCGGCTACACCTACTGTTATGTCTCAGCGTCTTTATTATCATACATTGGTTGAACTTTCTCGCTTGTATGATGACTTGCAGATAGTAATTGTTGCTGGTAATCATGATTCATCATCAAGATTGGAGGCTCCTCGTGAGCTGTGGGAGGCTTTTAACGTGACCGTTGTCGGTAGCTTGGATTTTTATAAAGAAAGTAAAGATGAAGAGAGAGTGGCTTATGATACATCCAAAATTGAAATACCGATAAAAAGGGATGGTGATATAATCGGATGGGTGTTGGCAGTTCCCTTTATAAATCCTGGTAATTATCCTTCTTTAAAGGAAAATGATTCTTATTCGAATCGTGTTTTTTCTTTTTATGAGAACTTAAAGAATGACTTGAAGTGTAAGCTGCAATATAAAGAAAATCATTCTGTTGTTGCTACGGGTCATTTTGCTGTTGATGGTGCTGATATGAAGGGTCATGATAACATTGTAGGTGGAATAGAATCTATCGGTTCTAATGTTATTTCTTCTCTTGATGATATAGATTATTGGGCTTTCGGTCATATACATCGTCCGCAGAAACTTATGAAAAAAGAGAATATGAGGTATTCTGGTTCTCCGTTTGCGCTTACATTTAACGAGGATTACCAGCATTCTGTTGTTGTCGTAAATATAGAAAATCATGAGGTGGATGTTAAGATAAGAGAGATTGAGCCATTGATTCCAATAGTTGATTTCCCTTTTAAACCTAATTCGTACGATGATGCGCAAACAGTTGATGATGTCTTGGATAATATTACAGAAATCATTGATAAAGAATGTTATGTGCGACTTCATGTTAAATCGGAAACTGCATTGTCTGATTTTGTCAATGCTAGAATAATTGATTTGTTTCAGGATAAAAAAGCGAAATTCTGCGGAGTTCAAGTCTATTTGCCACAACTGGAATCTGATGTAAATGCTACATCTATAAGGACTTTGGATGAGTTTAAGGCAATATCTCCTTTTGAGTTGGGATGTTCTGTATATATGAAAAAATATAATCAGGAGATGCCTGAAGAGATGAAGGTGATGTTTAAAGAAGTGTGTGAAGAAGTGATGAAATGATGTTGTAATGAAATAATTAAGTTCTTGATTATGAAGATTGAAAAACTGATAATACAAAACCTTAATTCAATTGAAGAAGCTGAAATAGTGTTCTCTGATGGTGTTCTAGCTAAAGAGCCTCTCTTTTTGATATGTGGCGAAACTGGTTCTGGAAAGACTACTATCCTAGATGCTATAACATTGGCATTATACGATAAAGCATCTCGTTATGAGAATGTTAGAAATAATGAGAAGACGGAAAACGGTAATAATAGTACTAAAAATACTACTAATATCTTGCGTAAGGGTAAAAGTGACGGCAAGGCTGAGTTGCATTTCTCGGTGAAAGGTGTTCATTATATAGCGACATGGCTGGTACATAAAACAAAATCAAATACCTACACTACTTCAAATAGAAGGAAGTTGGAAGTGCTAGATGGTGAGGTGAGAGTCGTGTTATCGTCTAAGATTGAGGAAGTTAACAGAAAAATAGAAGAATTGGTTGGACTTTCGTATGATCAATTTATTCGTTCGGTAATGCTTGCACAAGGTGAATTCAGCACTTTTTTAAAATCTAAGAAGAACGAACAATCTGAAATCTTGGAAATGCTTACTGGCACTGAGGTTTATTCTCAAATAGCTGAAGCTGTCAAAACTAAAAAAGGTGAGGCGTTTTATAAGAGAAAGGAAATAGAGACTTTATATAATAAATTGAAAGATAGTGTTTTGTCTGAAGAAGATATTAATGTCTTGAAATCTAAGAAGTCTGAATTTGAAAACAAGTCCTCTGTGATTGTTAATGAATTGAAACAGATTGATTCGGCATTACAGTGGATAAATAAAAATATAAGCCTTGCGAACGAATGTGATGAAGCGAAATTGTTGTATGATAATATTTTAAATCAGATTGAATCTTTAGAATATAAGGAAAATAAATCTATTGTGGATGATTATTTCTCTACGGCTAGAATAAGAGAGAAATTGAAAGGAATACAGCGATTTGAAGTGGAAATTAACAAGTTGGATTTGCAATTCGCTGAAGATTCTAAACTTTTGTCGAGTCTTGTGTTTTCTCTGCAAAACGAAAAAAATAAGTGTGTCGAACTGAATTGTGACAAGTCGGAAATACTTAAATGGATTGATTCTCATAAAGATAATGAGTCAATGTATCGGAATGTCAACTTGATTGTTGAACTTTTGAAAGAGATGTCGAAGCTTCTGATTGTAAAAGCAAACAAGGAGCGTGAGTTGAAACAGTTCGAAAGTGAGAGAATTGATATTGCTAATAAGACAAAAGATTTGCAACAGGCAATGGATAGCCTTAGATATGAGAAGTCTGAAATTGATAAGAAACTCGATGAATTGTTGCAAAATTTTAATTCAGAAGAGCAGGATAGATTGCTCAACGAATATCAGAATATAAATTCTCAAAAGCAAAATACTATAGATAGAATAGCTCAATTAAATGCTATAAGGATAATATTGGAACAATATCTTAAATTAAATCAAGATATTGAAAATAATAAGATTACAAGTAGTAAGTTAAAGTTATCATTTAATGAAAAAAGTGAGGCTTTAATTCTTGCAAAATCTGATTTTGAGAGGAATGATGTAGAGTTTCAGAGACAGAAAAACATGGTAGAAGATTGGGCGAAAGAGCTTAGAAATAAATTGCAAGATGGTGAGCCTTGTCCAGTGTGTGGTAGCCGTGAACATCATTATAAAGATGAGAAAGTTATCGACTCCTTGTTTGCTAGTCTGGAAAGAGAATGGAATAGATTGAGAGATGTTCTTCAAAATACTCAAAATGAGCTTAACAAAATCGAGTCGGAATTGAATGTTGTTAATAAAAATATTGTTTCCGATGAGTATAGGTTGCAGATTTTATTCAATGACCTTAATGAAAAATGTAAGGGAAAGCCTGTTTTTGAACTGGAACGTATTGATTCAACGATACAAGGGCATAAGTCATCGGTTTTGAAATATGATGATGAAATTGCAATAATAAGCTTGAAGTTAAAAGAGATGGCGTTGGTTAAAAATGAGATAGATGATGTTCAGAAGAAAAAGAAAATTATTGAAGATAAAATGCAATCTCTTGAACAGCAGTTGTTTAAGAAACAAAAAGAGTCACAAAATCTTGAGTTGTCGGTAGTGGCTGTTAAGACAAGTATAATAGATTCAGAAACTAAGTATTCGGATAAGAAATTGTCTGTTAATGAATATCTTAAGACGGAAGATTGGGAAAGGTTATGGATTGAGGATAATTCAGGATGTATTGATTCGTTAAATGCTGTCGCTCAGATTTGGAATCAAAAGCTAGATTTGCTGGGAAGTGTTGTTAATCAGATTGATACATTGGAAAATATTGTCTCTCAAAGTGAGAAATACCTTGAAAGTATATATGACTTGATGCCAGAATGGCGAAATCTTGATGATAATAAATCTGATATTGATAAAGAAAAGTTAATACCTTGTCTTTCTGCAATTTATGAAAAGATTAAGGAGAGGATTGTTCAAAAAGATACATTGAAAAAAGAAATTGATATCAATAGAAAAGAGGTTGATGATTTCTTAAAAGAATCCTCTGACATTAGTTTGGATAGATTGGATTATCTTAATAAGATAAATGATATTCAGCTTATTAGTCAAAAAAATAAAATGATTGATGATGAGCTTATCAAGATTAAAAATACATTGACTATTAAGAATGAAGAATTGTCATTACATCAAAAAGATGATAATAAACCTTCTGATGAAATGTCTTTGGGTGTGTTGGAAGATAAGAAAATGTCTTTGTCTGAAGAAAAAAATACTATTGAAGAGCAATTGTCTGATGTTAAGACAAAGTTAGCAATGGATATGCAAAAACGTTTTGAATCAGAGAGTTGTATGCAGGAATACGAAAAAAGAGCTAAAGAGTATCATTTGTGGGAACAATTAGCAAAAGCAATTGGAACGACTGATGGCGATAACTTCCGCGATGTTGCTCAGGCTTATACTATGGGGATTCTTCTTGACAGAGCAAATTATTATCTCAAGCAGTTAAGTGGTCGGTATTTGTTGTCTTGTTATCCTGATTCTCTGGCTATTATGGTTCGGGATATGGAAATGGGAGGTGAGCTTAGAACAGCAAGTTCTCTTTCGGGTGGTGAGACGTTCCTCGTTTCTTTGGCGTTGGCTCTAGGCTTAACTTCGCTTAACGATGAACATTTTAATATGGACATGCTTTTTATTGACGAAGGCTTTGGAACGCTTGATAATGAATCTCTTGATATGGTTATGAATACTTTAGAAAACCTTCATAATCTTGGTAGAAGAGTTGGAATAATTTCTCATGTCGATACTTTGAAAGAACGTATTCCAGCTAAGATTCAATTGATAAGAGAAGGAAAATCAGCAAGTCGGGTTGAGGTTGTTAGGAATTAGGAATTAGGAGTTAGGAATTATGAATTACGTATTGTTTTTACTTGGTTTTGTGATTGGAGCTCTTTTGGTTGGTTTTATTCTAAAATCAAAGAATAGCAGTCTGCAGACGCAGATTTCTATGATGAAAGAGCAAGAACTAAAGAATGAAGAAATTAAAAATAAACATTTTGAGACGCAGATAAATACGTTGAAATCTGAATTGCAGAATACGACAGAGAAACTGTTGCAACAACGAGAAGAGTCGTTAGCAAAAACCAATAACATTCAGCTAGATGCGCTGCTTAATCCTTTGAAAAATGAAATCGAAGGTATGCGCAAGTCGATGACTGATAATATTAAAACGTCTTCGGAAAATAAAGCTAGTCTTGAAAAAGCTATTGAAGAGTTGATGAAACGTACTCAAGATATTGGTAATGACGCTAATAATCTTGCAAAAGCTCTTAAGAATGAGTCGAAAACACAAGGTAACTGGGGTGAGCTTATTCTTGAAAACATCTTGGAAAAATCTGGCTTGACAGAAGGTGAACATTATGAGAAGCAGACCGCTATCAAAGATATTAAAGGTAATGCTATTTTTCATGATGAGACAGGAAAGCGTCTAATTCCAGATGTTATTGTACATTATCCTGATAATAAAGACCTTATTATAGATTCAAAAGTTTCTTTAACAGCTTTTGTTGATTATTGTAATGCGACAGATGAAACAGACAAAACCATTGCATTAAAACGTCATTTGCAGAGTCTGAGAGCGCATTTTAAAGAACTGCAGAAAAAGAATTATTCTTCATATATAAAAGCTCCTCGTGTGAGTCTGAACTATGTCGTGATGTTTGTTCCGAATGAGTCTGCTATGCAGCTTGCTTTGTATGAAGATAGTACCTTATGGCGCGAGGCTTTTGAAAATGGTGTTTTTATTACGAGCGGGCAGAATCTTCTGGCATTGTTGCGTATGATACAATTAGCTTGGTCGCAGGTTAAACAAGCTCGTAATCAGCAAGAAATCTTCGATGAAGTTAATAAGCTTTTGGATAGAGTAGGTGATTTTATGAAACGCTACGAGGATTTAGGAAAGAAGATAGAGACTTTGCAGGGTAGTTATGAAGATACAAAGAAGAAATTATATTCCGGTAATCAAAGTGTCGTTAAAGCGGCGGAAAAGCTCGTGGAAATGGGAGGAAAGAGCGATAAACTGAAAATTGAAAACTGAAAATTGTAAATTGGCTGTCGGCGGTCAGTTTTGTAGGGATGCGATTCGTCGCGTACATTTTTTTGTCCACTAATCAAACACTAATAAGATTCGTGAAGATTATGAGGATTAGTGGATGAGAAGTGGGGAAGTGTGAAACAAAAAAAGGAAAGCGATTTCTCGATTTCCTTTTGTGAACTGGGCGGGAGTCGAACCCACAACCGCCTGATCCGTAGTCAGGGACTCTATCCAATTGAGCTACCAGTCCAACTGATTTCGAGTGCAAAGATACGTCTTTTTTCTTATCTGTCAATATAAAAATAAACTTTTTTAAAAATATTTTTAAGTCGTTGATTTATAGTTTTTAATAATGATAAAATTGCTGTTTTATCAAGGTTTTTAAAGAAAAAAGACAGAATTATAGCTTTTGTTTATGATAAAAATATCACGAAATATCACAAATCACTCGCAAAGGCGCAAAGCAACGTAAAGTCGGAAGTTGAAAATTGAAAACTGAAAGTTGAAAATGATGGACAAAGTCTATTGACTATTGACCGTTGTCGGTTGACATCCGAAGGTTAAAAGACAACAAAAGACAAATTATACATACCGTGATTTATTTACTTTCGTAGGTAAGCAATTGCTCATAGCAAAAATATTTTTACTTTTTATTGAATTTTTTACCTATTTTTGTTATATATAAGTAAAGCATTGAGCCGTGGGTAAAACTGCTCGTAGCTTATAGCTCACAGCAAAAAATAAAATTATTAATGAGTTAAAAATAAGTAATATGAGTAATTATGGTTCAAATAGTTTTGTCATTGAAGGTGCTGTAGGCATAGAAATGTACAAAAAAATCTCAAAGGCGTTCGACATCTGTGTTGAAGTGCATACGCCATACGAAATAGGCAGATTGAATGGTAAAGTATACACAATAGAGATGTCTAAATCCGAATATTCTATAGATGATAGAGAGTATATTTTCAGTGTATACAACATCGAGGATTATGAAAACAAGCATTTCGGTCTTTCACTTGCTTACTCGTGGATTCAACCATACAATATTGAATTGGAAGATGGCAATCTGCATATTTCTGAAAGCTGGCTCAATTCAGTTGACGCGGTGGAATATTACATCAGAGATGTGAAATTACACAAGCAAACAAATGTGTATTTTGAAACTAATTGCGAAGCGGATATCGCAGGAGCGACAAATGACAGTGAGGGCAAATACTTTGAGAGGGATTGCTATTATGAGTGCGAATGTGACACTATGATCCCCGAAAACTTTAATGATTTACCCGTTGATGAGCAATTGTTAATTTGTAAGTTATTGAAGGATAAAGGTATAGGTATCGAATATAATGCTACAAGAATCATTGAAACAGAAAAGTTCTTCGGTTAGGATGTGAAAAGGAAATAGTAGCTCTATATCACTGCAAGGACAATAATGACAAATTTAAAATTATAAGTAAAGTGATTAGGGTGTAGTGATGGAAAAAGTTCCAGCAATACAATGTTGATAATTAGGAATGAAATAAATTAAAATAGTGTTAGGGTATTGAAAAAAGTACTACTTTAGTGGGGAAATAGCATTGTTTTAGAAATCTCTATTATAAAGAATAATAATATTGTAAAATGAATAAAATAGAACTCAAGCCTATAAAAGATTTATTATGTAAGAATTTTTTTATTCCTAGTTATCAGCGTGGTTATAAATGGAAAGAAAAACAAGTTGAGGATTTGCTTAACGACTTAGATGAATTTAAAATCAAAGCAGAGAAGAATGAGAATCCAGATAAGTTTTATTGTCTGCAACCGCTTGCTGTGAAACGTAAATCTTCCGAAATAACCCAACAAAGTATCACTATTGATACTAGTGATAAAACTGAAGAGGAAGCTTTAGAGGAAATTAGAAAACTATATAATAATATAGAATGGGAGGTGATTGATGGTCAACAAAGGCTTACTACAATTTATCTATTGTTGTGCTACCTAGGAATAGAAAGTGAAAATAGATATTCTATATCTTATGAAACACGGAGTGGAAGTAAAGATTTTCTAAAGGATATCTGTAATATGTCTGATGAATCTTCCAAAGAAAACGTAGACTTTTATCATATGTATGAAGTCTATAAAAAAATCAAGAGTTGGTTTGCTGAAATTGAAAAAAGAGATAAAGACATAGACATATATAAAGAAAACTTTAAAAAACTACTTCTTGACAAAGTCCAATTTATTTGGTATGAGACTGATGAAGACCCGATAAAAGTCTTTACCCGACTAAACATAGGAAAGATAGGTTTGACAAACTCAGAACTCATCAAGGCGCTAATTTTGAGCCAGTCAAACTTTGATGAAAAGTCTGTTATAAGACAAAATGAGATAGCCAATGAATGGAATGATATTGAACAAAGTTTGCAAAACGATGAATTTTGGTACTTCATTCATGAGAAAGACTATAATAAGCCAACTAGAATAGACTTTTTATTTGATGTTTTGTGTGAACTTGACATTGAAAACATGAAAAAAACATCAAAAATATCAAAAACAGAACATGAAAAAAAGATAGGTACAGATAAATATAGAACCTTCCGTCACTATGATATATTATTAAAGGAAAAGAAAAATAATCCTGAAAGTCAGGAAGAATTTGAAGTACAATGGGATAGAGTCAGGTCATTGTTTGAAGTACTAACCGAATGGTACAAGGATGTTGACTTTTATCACTATATAGGTTATATACTCTGTTGTGGAAAAGTAAATATAGAGACTTTATACAAAGAATGGCAAAGTAAAAGTAGTAAGAAAGATTTCACAGAATATCTAAAAGGTGAAATTAGGGAAATATTGAAAGATTTAAATGAAACAAATGTAACAGATGTTTTAGAACAACAATATGAGATAGAAGTAGAAATTATCAATAAGGAAAAGAAAGAAAAGAAAACGGTTTCCAAAACTAATTGTAAGCCGATTTTGTTACTTCATAATATTCAAACCGTCATAAATCAGAACAAGCAGGCAGAGTCTGAGGACAAGTTTAAATGTCCCGTATTCTATAGGTTCCCATTCTATCTTTATAAGACTGAAGATTGGGATGTTGAACATATAGACTCAAATACGACCAATGATCTAAAAGATAATTTTTCAAAACTATTGTGGTTACTTCAGTACGAAAATTTATGCGTCGATGATGAAGACACTTTAAAGAAATACAAAAAACTACTTGCTGATATTATTAATAAATTGCAAGGTGATACAGAGATAAAAATTATTGATGAGGATGCTATAAAAAAATCTATAAAGGATAAGAAGATTTCTTTTAATGACTTTGATGAGGTTGTTACAGAGATTGAGAAAAAATTAGGGAAAAAAATAGAGCCATTAGATGATAATCTAAAAAATCAAATAGGCAATTTTACTTTACTAGATTCTTCAACTAACAGAGGATATGGTAATTCGATATTTTCCAAAAAACGATTGGCAATTATGGCTAAAGACAGATGTTTGAAATATAAACTCTGTTTGAAATATGATGAAAATAGCAAGAAATGGGAATTTGAGGATAATCCAGAAACAGATCCTAATAACAGTGCATTTATTCCACCTGTTACTAGAAATATCTTTATGAAATATTATTCTCCTCAAACGACAAATTTCTCTACATGGGATAATGAAGATTTTGAAAGTTACAAAAAAGATATAAAAAATGTTCTTGAAGAATTTTTAAGTGATAACCATACAAATAATTAATAGAATGGAAGCAATCACAACAACTACAACATTGTGGAAAGTATTAAAAGTATCAAAAATAGTTATACCAACATTCCAACGAGATTATGCGCAAGGACGCTCTGGCAAAGAGGATTTGCGAAAGAGGTTTTTAAACGAAATAAAAAGTTCGCTTGAAAGTAGTGATTCTGAATTATTACTCGATTTTGTTTACGGCACAAAAAAAGAAGATATTATCTATCCTTTAGATGGGCAACAACGCCTTACAACTCTGTGGGTATTGATGTGGTATGCTGTTTTTATGACCCAAACAACTGAAGCAGATATTGAAAAGTATCGAAGAATCTTGCAAAACTTTACTTATGAGACGAGGTCCTCGTCAAAAGATTTTATAGTTTGGTTATGTAACAAGTTCTTGACATCGAAATCATCAAAAGAGTATAAAGATAAAAAGCAAAAATATGAAAAGTCAACTATATTGTTGTCTGACTTTATCCAAAATCAGACAGGATTTTATTCTGGATGGAACCAAGACCCTACAGTGCAATCCGTTTTAAGAATGTTGTCAGGAACACAAGTGTTAAATAAAGAGACAAAAAAGATTGAAACTCCATATAAAGATGGTATTGAACAAATTTTTGAAGACTTTAATAAAGAAAACTTTGAAAAATTATTTAAAGACAGCTGCCCAATCAAATTCTATCATCTGAATTTATTGGAAATAAAACAACCTGACAATCTCTATGTAAAAATGAATGCACGTGGAGAGCAACTTACCAGTTTTGAAAATTTCAAGGCTGATTTAGTGGGGTATTTGTCTAAAAATGAGAAACTGAAATCTTTTGTAACGCTTGGTAACGGCAACTACATTCTACAAAAGTGGGATGTTGATTGGACAGATCTTTTTTGGAAAGAAAAAGGAAATGCAGATAGTGTAGATAATCTGTTTTTTACGTTTATTAAAGGATTTTTGCTCAATAGGTATATCACAAAAAAAGACAAGGATAAAGATAAAGATGATGTTGTATATAAGATGTTGTATTATAATGAGCAAAAAGAGTATACTTCATTTGAACTTTATGAAAGTTTGATAGATGAAAGTTGTATTAATGACCTTGTTGTAGTACTGGATAATGCTTTGAATTTAAAGTTTGAATTACCATTGCTTCAAGCAAAAAAATATACGTTCTTTCCTCAATATGACGATAATGGTAATTTCAAGTCAGCAACATTTCAAGATCGAGTAATCATGTATGGAATATGTTTGTATTTGCAAAAGGTAAAAAATAAAGATCATTTTAATAATTTCCATCAATGGTTACGAGTGTTGAGCAATTTGTCCTATTACAATGAAATTCCTAGTTTAAATGAATTTGAAATTAGACTTAAATTTATTGAGCTAATCGTTTACATGCTGAATGGCAATTTAAAAGATGTATATTCAGATATTTCAATAAAGGCATTAAGAGAACTTGCTAAAAATGGCGAAACGGAAAATCATAAACAATTAGAAGAAGAGATTAAAAAAATTGAGAAGATTCAAAAGAATAATAATATTGAAGGTATTCTTGAAAATTTAGAGTCTTTATGGATATTCTCAGGACGAATTGATTGTCTTTTGGATGATGATTTGTTGAATAAAGAAACGCTAGAATTTTTAAAAAAACAGATAGGTGAAAGTCGATATTTGTCTGGTAATGATAATTTGACAATCCTATTCCAGGCAATTTTTACAGGAACCGTTAATATAGAATCAGGATTAAAGATTAATGACGAACACGATAATTTTAGAAAAATACTAAATGGCAAACTAAAGAATTCTTTCAAAGCTATTCTTAAAGATGTTTTAAATAAAGAATCAAATCAGACAACAGACCAAGTTTTAAAAGAAATTATAAATACTTACGGCTATAAAGAAGATGATTGGAAATACGCTTTAATTAAAGATAAATCATTGTGGAAATATTCATTAGGAAAAATAGGGAAGCATGGAGACAATGATGAATATTATTTATATAAGAGAACTTATAGAAATGAAGCTGATATACCTCTTAAAGCGTATAGTAAATTTATTAATGAACAAGATAAGAATCCAATAAATATAGAATATGAAAAAGGATATTGGAAAGTTTACTATGATGATGAGAAGAGTGTAGAATTTTGTTCAAACAATAGTGGTATCAACAACCACGGTACCACAAATGATGAAGTGTTAATGTAATGTCAATACGCCTTTTTTTTATAAAGAATCACTTAATTTCCACCTAAAATCGCACATCCGTGCGATTTTTTTATTAATTCTAACTTTAACTGTATCAGCTTAATAACAATTGTTGAAAAATTTTTCTTCAAAATTTACTGAATTTTTTACTAGTTTTTGATATATATAGTTATGAATTAAAAATTAGTTGAAGTATGATAACATTAATATCAATTCTAGCAGACATAGACGACCAATTGAATTATGGTGATAATATCATAGGAAGAATTAAAACATTGTCGGATAACCCTTATAGAGAAGGTTCATCAGTTGAAGACTATCTTCATAATCTAAATATATATGCTCAAGTAATGAAAATATATGTTTGTTTCTTTTCTGATTATTGGTATAAAGATGATGTGGATAAAACAAACGAGATGATGAGCAAAGAATTGGAAAGGGTTGGCCTCTATGGACCGAATACATATAGGATTTGGTCTGGTCTTACAGCTGAAGAAAACAACTCATTGGGAGAATATGTGCTCAGTTTGGATTTGCCTATAAAGGATTCAGATATGAAGAATTTCTTTAACAGAGTTAGAAGTGGAGATTTGGCATTTCTTTGCCGATATCCTTATAATGGTACTGATGCTTTTGAATTGCTAAAGGGCGTTGTATGATACTAATGTAAAATCAAAGTTACTAGTAGAGAC
>JAZRNQ010000207.1:0-2928 GCA_045648285.1 Bacteroidales bacterium
TTCCTGAGCGAAACAGTTCGTAAAAAATGTAGCAATAAATAAAATTATCACGATTCGTTTTGAATTTCTAAATAGTGTTTTCATGATTCTAATTGTTATTTAATATTATATTTTGGGTTTCGAGCCTTTGCCCGTAGCTCAAAGCTCAGTGACCGATATTATTTTCTTTCGCAGAGACGCAAAGTCAACAAAGCGCCGAGTTTTACGACTTTATCTTACATATCTCGAAAGTGCGTCTGTCATAATTTCACCTTCTCCAGTTCCTCTGATTGTAAGCACAGTGCCGTCATATTCATCAACGGAGATACTTACATAACCATCCACTATTATATCAATTCCTTCATTAAAGAAAATATCCTTTTCGACGGCATTTCTAACTTTCTTTGACAATTCAATCAAATACTCATTTGCTGGAGTCTGACCATGTATGACTTGCGGAATATCTGTTGGTTTTGTTACCTTGAACTCCTCCTGATAAACAAGGATTTCATCATTTTTTTTAACACTCAAAAGATTTCCTTCTTCAAATATCAAACAAATCTCTACATCGTAATTGTCCGCTATCCACACAAAAGTACCTGTTGATGTGGTTGCATTCCAGTTCCACGTGCCTTCAATGCCAGGAATGCATTCGGTTAATTCATAGTTTTTTTCTTTGTCACATGAACATAGAAACAGTACTGATAATGTTAAAAACAAAGCTATTTTTTTCATACTATAGATTTTTAATGGTTTATTATTTTAACTTAAAGGACTACAGTCAACAGACTTTTTAATTAGGAATGAGGAATTAGGAGTTAGGAATTGTTTTTTGCAGTGAGCTATGAGTTGTGAGTTGTGAGTTGTGAGACTTTCAGAATTGCTCAAGGCACAAGGCTCAAAGCTGTGTATTTTTTCTCTCGCAAAGACGCAAAGTTAACTCCTAACTCCTAATTTCCTTACGATATGATAAACATCAAATCTGTATCTTTTTCAAAAACGACTTCAAAACTGAAATATCCATAAACACCTCGCGATAGAACAATTTTATATGTCTGTCCTAATTCCAAATTACTCAAGACGAACTCAACGCTGACAGGACATATACAGTCACATGGTTCCTTGTCATCTTCAAACATTTCTATACGGATTTTATTTCCTTCCATAGATAGCTCTTCCCAGAATTCTTCAGAGCAGCAATTGAAATAAGCTGTGCTTCTTATCATAAGACTGTTATCATTTATTGCAACAGCATAAGTAGTATCATTATCATACATTAGTCCACGGTCTCTTTCGAGACATTCGGAAACTGAAAAATCAGAAATATTTACATTTTGCGAAGGGGTGTTTGGAGAGAGTGTGTCTGGTGTAGGAGTGTCCTCGCATTCATTCAGAATGATGGCGTTTTGATAGTCATCTTCTGTTATTCTGTAAAGAACCTCATAGCTTTCACGCCATTTTTTATCTTCCACAGACAAAATTTCCCAACAAGATTTCTTGAATATCGATTTCTCAAAAGTATTGACCAAATCCCAGTCACTCATCGTGTCTATTTTATAGAGCACATCTTCATTAAAGATGATAACTGGTACAATATCCATTTGTTCATCGGTGAACGAAAATTGCGAAAGCCCCCTTCCTCCAAACGATTTAACAGTCGCCACTTCATCTGGCTTTATAGTTATTGTATCTCCACCGGAATTAAGTGCTTCAATACATCTATCCAATTCATTCTTTATCTTTTGCGTTTCATTAAATCCAGATTCACAAGACGTTAATAATAACATCAAAGAGAATGATGCAACTACTGTTAATTTTTTAAACATTTTTTTCACACTATAGATTTTTAATGGTTTATTTTTTAAGACAACAGACAACGGACTTTGTTCCCAACTCTCGTCCCCAACACTCGTTCCCAATTCCCGATTTTCTCTCCGCAAATTTTATAATTTTATTTCAAAAAAGCAAGAGTTTTTGAAAATTTTCGGGGGGAGGTAAAACGTTGATAATGTACAATTTATAATTTACAATTAACAATTGGCGGTTAGTTGATGTAATCAAATAATTTCCCAATAACCTCCTTTATCTGGACCGACTAAAAAGGCTACCCTAAAGTAGCCTTTCCTTTAATTAAACTTATAATAAATAGGAATTGTGAATTGTGTTCTTACAACTTCACCTTTGTGTTGTCCTGGTGTCCACTTTGGCATTGAGGAAACAACTCTTAATGCTTCGGCATCGCATTCTTTGTCAAAGCCTCTCATGACTGCTGCATTGGTGATACTGCCGTCTTTCTCAACGACAAAAGAAACATATACTCTTCCTTCAATCTTGTTGTCTTTCGCTGATTGAGGATATTTGATGTTTTCTTGAATGTATTTCATCATCTCATTTGGTCCGCCTGGATATTGTGGCATCACTTCAGTAACTCTGTGAATAGAGTCTTGACCTACAACGACTTCCTGTGAGGACGTTTCTGATACATCTTTATTTTTTAACCAGAAGTCTTGAAATGTGAGTTTCTTGACAGGAATATTGACATCTCTAATAGTGACTGTTTCGTAACCTTCACAACTTACTTTCACATTATATGCACTGGCGTTAATTTTTGTTATTTCATATCTTCCATTTTTATCGGAAGTAGTGTAATAGAGGTCATTGCCATCTTTTTCCAATACAACAGTAGCGAATGCTATAGGTTTTTCAGAGAATCTATCGACAATAGTTCCTAAAAGCTGACCTGCATTTTCATCAGCTTTGACTACGGCAGATTGTTTCTCATCATTAGGTTTTGTGTTATCACATTGTGTGTTAAGCAAAATCAACAATGCAAATACCGGAAGAGTCAGTAACACCTTGATTACCGAACCCTTTACTTTTTGATTTTTCGTAATCATACTAATTCTTTTTTTGGTTAATAAAAAACTGAAATTATTAGCTATCGTGCTA
>JAZRNQ010000208.1:0-6583 GCA_045648285.1 Bacteroidales bacterium
TGTCTTGAATATCACAACAGGAACGGGAACATTCTTTATGCTGTTCGCCTTTGGCTTGATAATGTCGCGTGTTGTTGGTGTGAAAGCCTTAAGCCGAGGATTCGCCACAAGAAACGCAACCTACGGCGTTATAGTCGTTGCTATCGGTTATGCTATATTTGCTTTCTGGCAAAACCTTTACGGATATTATATCTCAGCGGTTGTGATAGGCTTCGGACAAGCTAGCATGTATCCTGCGGTTCAGACAATGTTCTTGAATATGACTACTAACGACAAAAGAGGTACAGCCAATGCGACCATCTTGACAAGCTGGGACTTGGGCATCGGATTCGGAATTATTTTTGGTGGATATGTCGCTGAACATCTTGGTGGATACAACTCTGCGTTTATCATGGCAGCTGCAGTCTCCTTGATGTCGGTTGTTTTCTTCTTGTCTTATGCAAAGAAAGCTTATCTTAGAAATAGAGTTAGGAGTTAGGAGTTAGGATTTGAGGAACTGAGGATTTGAGGTTATGAGGGATTTTTTTAAGTTGATGAGGCTTTTTGAGTCTATAAGTTTATGAGTTGGTTCATAGTTCAACAGCCAATAGCCTTAGTCCTTTGTTTATGAGTCTCGCGTAGAGGCGCACGGACGTGCGACTTGGTAATTAGGATTTAAAAGACTTGTAGTCTTGTAGTCATGTAGTCTTGTTGTCTTTTTTATTATTTTTGCAAAAAAATAAGAAAAACATGAAGATAGTATATTTCGGTACGCCAGAGATTGCGTCATCGCAGTTGGAAGCGATAATAGCAGCAGGTTATGAAGTGGCAGCTGTTGTCACCGTTCCTGACAAACCTGCAGGAAGAGGTAAGAAAATTCAAAGTTCAGATGTGAAGCTGACTGCTTTGAAATATGACTTGCCAATTTTACAGCCAGTGAGTTTTAAATCTCCAGATTTTATCGCAGAACTTTCTTCTTATAATGCGGATTTGTTTGTAGTAGTGGCTTTCAGAATGTTGCCAGAAGTAGTGTGGAGTATGCCGCCAATGGGAACATTCAACCTCCATGCTTCTTTGTTGCCACAATATCGCGGTGCAGCGCCTATCAATCATGCTATCATCAATGGTGAAAAGGAAACAGGTCTCACGACATTCCTTCTTGATAAGGAAATCGATACTGGTGAAATTATAATGCAGGAGAAAGTCACTATAGAAGATGATGAGACAGCAGGAACTTTGCACGATAAACTTATGGTGCTCGGAAATAAAGTAGTGGTGGAGACCATTAAAAGAATAGAGGAGGGTAGAGTTCAATCTCAAAGTCAGGATATGATTATTGAAAGAGATAATCTGCAGTTGAAACCAGCTCCAAAAATCTTTAAGGAAGATTGTAAAATAGATTGGACAAAAGATGCTAAGTCGATATATGATTTCATCAGAGGTTTGTCGCCATATCCTGCAGCACACACTCAATTTGTCTCTGAAAATAACGAAACGCTCGATATCAAAATATTTGATGTCGCATTGAAGGAAAACAAATCTGAAGATGCGGATTTGTATAAGATTAAAACCGATGGCAAGTCATATCTTGATGTCGTCTTAGGAAAAAATAATATCTCGATAAAAGTCATTCAACAAGCAGGTAAGAAAGCAATGCCTATCGCAGATTTCTTGAGAGGCACTCGTCTTGAAGGCAGCTGGAAGGTGAAATGATATAATTTTTAATCGTAATAATGGGAATCTAATCTTATATAAATGTGAGATTAGATTCTTTTTTTTATATAAATTGTGATTTTTTTTATCCAAAATTAGGTGAAAATTATATGAAATGACTTTAAAGAAAGTGTAAATTCATACAATTTTTTTATTAAAAAGAAGAAAAAAATACATTCTTTGAAAAAAAATGAAATTTTATCGATTGTTGTGTTTTCTAGTAAATACAAGCATTTCGGAAAAATGGATGAAAAACCATCGATGGATTTGTAAAAAATATGAGCTTTTCTTGAAAAAAAATCTTTGTTTTTTTGAAATAAATAATTAGATTTGTAAGCGAAAACGGTTAAGTTATAGTTACTTAACAATGTTAATTGTATTTTAATCTAAATAGAAAATTAGTATGAACAAGGCAGAATTAGTAAATGTCATCGCAGAGAAAGCAGGTATGACAAAGGTTGACGCTAAAAAAGCACTCGAAGCATTCATGGATGCATCAGCAGAAGCTTTACAAAAAGGCGAACGCATATCATTGGTAGGTTTTGGTACATTCTCAACAACAAAACATCCAGCAAGAAAAGGCCGCAACCCACAAACTGGCAAAGAGATTATGATTGCAGAAAAGACTGTGGTAAAATTTAAAGCAGGTGCAGAACTTGTAAAAGGTCTCTAAAATAATACAAAAAATAGAAAGATCGCTTCGGCGGTCTTTTTTTTATTTGTTAATTTCTTAAATTTGCAACGCATAAAAAAAGAAATTATGAACAAAGTTAAATTATTTATTTTAGTACTTTTCGTTGCGTTGACAACAAATGTCAGTGCGCAAATTGGAATCGGACTGAAGGGCGGACTTGACTTTAATTCAGTCACTCGCTCTAATTCAGGTCGTATCGATGAGACCTATCATGCTAAAAACGGTCTCGATTATGGTTTTATATTGTCATATCAAGTAAATGATTGGTTTGCAATGAGAGCCAATGTCGAAATGTTGTCTCGTTCTCATACCATGAAACGTAACTTGAATGCTGTTAAAGATATTTATACTGATTATAATAACAAGTATCTGACAGTTCCTGTAATGGCAGATTTCACTTTCGGTGGAACAAAAGTTCGTGGACATTTTATGATGGGAGCCTATGCAAGTTATTGGATGAGTGCAAATGTCAGCGGAAATACCTTTGATATCTACGATAAGACAATCGCTTTTGACGAGAAGATGGAGTTTAATGAATATCACAATCGTTTCGTGGCCGGACTCGTCGCTGGTCCTGGATTGAGTTTTGAATTGTCAGATAATGTTGTTATGGAATTCGATGCTTTATTCTATTATGACTTGATGAGTTATATGAAGATAAGCAAGGTGTCGCCAGACCCACGTTATAACAACACAGCTTCATTAACATTAGGTGTAATCTATAAATTGTAATAATCATGCGTAAAATATCTTTATTAATATTAACAGCTATTGTGCTGACCTTTTCCTCATGTAGAAAAACTCCTGATTATGTGCCTTACATTGGAGAATCAACAAATCTAGCATATAGCACATACGCTGAACAATTCGATGTTCTTTGGAATAATATCAATACAGGTTACGTGTTCTGGGATGTAGACGAGACAGACTGGGATGAGGTTTATGAAAAATTTATGCCTCAGTTTGAAGCCTTGGACTTACGAGTAGAATCAGGAACAGCGGTTAGTACTCAAGAATTAAAGGCTTTGTATGAAGAAGCTATGGGAGGTCTTATAGATCATCATATGTCTATTCAAGTGAAGAACTTTTATTCTTATTCATGGGATAATGTAATAAGTATCAGTCCTGCAAATAACGAAATTAAAAATAGAGATTATTATTATAAAGAAAGTCATAAGCTTTCTGATGAAATAAGCCAGTTTAACAAAAAGTTGGCTTCCAATTCAGTGCAAGGTTATAAAATATCTTATAGCGGATACGAAAAAGTTAGTTCTGATGATGTACACGTAACAATATGTTACATTTTATTCGAACTTCCTGACGGAAGATATGTTCCTTATCTCTGGCAAAATGGATATAAGATGAGTGTAATAATGTCTGGATTAAATAATCCATCTTCACCTTATTACAAGGCTGCTCAGTTGATAGACAAATGGAAAAATGCGGCATTGAAGACACCTAAAAATAAATTGGCAGGTGTAATCCTCGACAATCGTTGTAACAACGGAGGGTATCTCTCAGACTTGAATTATGTGGTGTCACCATTCATTAAGAAAGATCTTGAGGCTATCTATACACGTTATAAAGAAGGTCCAGGCAGACTCGAACATTCAGTGTGGTCTCCTGTGACAATCAAGCCTTCGTCAGAAAACCGTGACTTGGCTTCAGAAAATATTCCTTACGTTGTCTTGTCAAATATTTATTCTATTAGTATGGGTGAGATTACTACTTACAACATCTCACAATTGCCAACAGGTTATGTCATAGGCGAACGTACTTACGGTGCAACAGGTCCGCTTTTGTCTGATGCTATCGACTTGACATACGGTGGTCCATTTGGTAATATTGAAAGAGAAAGACATTATGTATATACTTCAACATACGAAATCAAGACACACGAAGGTTTCGTTCCAGAAGGAAAAGGCTTCACTCCAAATAAAGAAGTCCTTACAAGAGATGCTGGTATTCAAGGACAATTGGATGCAGCGCTGGAGTATATTATGAGTTACTAAGAATCTCAAAATCTCAGAATCTCAGAATCTCAGAATCTCAGAATTGCAAAAAGTTTTGAGTTTTTGAGATTTTGATTTTCTGAGGTTTTACATAAAAAGTTTTAACATTCCTTCTTCGTCTTGTCTTACGATATTATTATCTAGCATCCACTTGATGGTGGTTATGACTTTTTCTTCATGATAGTTTTTGTTCATGTGTAGGATGTCGTGGATGTTAACTTCGTTTTCCTTCAACTCATTAATAATAGCCTCGCTGATTTCCTTGTATTCTTGTTCGCTGAGACTCATCTTGTTTTTGGAAGAACAGACGTCGCATTTGTCGCATGTCTTCTTGATGTTCTCTCCGAAGTATCTTAAGAGCTGCACACTTCTACATTCTTCATTATTATTGACAAAATCAATCACAGCCTGAACTCGTTTCGCTGCATCTTCTTTTCTGTTTTTGTATATCTCGTCCGACAATGAAAAATATCTTGTATCGATTCTTGGAGTCAAGAACTGAATCTGTGGCTTGTCGTTACGTGGGATATAATTCATGAAGTTAAGCCGTTCTAAATTTTTAAGTTGCTTGTTGATGATGTCAATAGATAATCCTGTCTTCTGTGATATCTGTTCCTCTCTGATATTGACGAAGTCGCTGAGCACTCCTGGGAGACTCCTTAACAGATATTTGATTATTGTGTCGTATTCTTTATATTCTATTTGGAAACGATACAGGTCTTCTCTACCTGCTTTGATGTGAATCTTAGACGGTGTGTCGAGTGCTTCCGATGTCACGAAGTATCCTTCTCTTTCAATGAGCTGTATCGCATTATAAACTTCTAGCAAAGAGAAGTTATAATATTGTACAAACTCATCGATGTTGAAGTTGTAAGTCTGGTTTTCCCCTGCGCCTATTGGAATCTGCAGATAATTACCGATGGCGTTATAAATAGTCCTTATTTTGTCAAGGCTAGGATATGAACTGGAAAGATTTTCTTTAAGTTTGTTTATGTCGGTGTCGGCTACGAGCAGAAACGCCTCCGAAGCTTGTAGGTCACGGCCGGCACGACCTGCTTCTTGGAAGTAAGCCTCGAGGCTGTCTGGCAAATCCATGTGAATGACGAGACGTACATCAGGTTTGTCGATGCCCATGCCAAAAGCGTTGGTTGCTACAATGACCTTAATCTTGCCATCCATCCACATCTGTTGTCGGTAGTCGCGAGTCTTGGCATCGAGACCTGCGTGATAGAACGAGGCGCTGATGCCAACAGACTGCAGCCAGTCGGCGATTATCTTGGTGCGTTTGCGGCTTCTCACGTAGACGATGCCGCTACCACTACTCATCTTCTGCAGCAGACGATACATCAGTCCGAATTTGTCTGCTTCGTGGATGACGTTATATGTCACGTTCTTACGCTCGTAACTCGTCTGAAAGACATTGTTATTTTTAAAAGCAAGACGATATTGTATGTCTTCCACCACCTGTGGCGTCGCTGTCGCAGTGAGTGCAAGCACGGGAGTGTTTGGGATATATTTTCGAATCTCGGCAATCTTTAGATAAGGAGGACGGAAGTCGTAGCCCCATTGTGAGATGCAGTGCGACTCGTCGACGGCGAGGAGGCAGACCTTCATCTTTTTCAGTGCCTCAATAAAAGCATCTGTCATGAGACGTTCCGGTGAGACGTAGAGGAACTTCAGTATCCCGAATGCCGCCTGGTTGTAGGCTATCTCAATCTCGTTGTGATGCATGCCAGAGAAGATGGCAGCTGCAGCGATGCCAATTTTCTTCAGGTGCATCACCTGGTCTTTCATGAGAGAGATGAGCGGCGTGATGACTATGCAGACGCCATCCATCGCCATAGCTGGAACCTGGAAACAAATCGACTTGCCGCCGCCGGTAGGAAGCAAGGCAAGAGTGTCGTTGCCATTGACAACAGCATCGACGATGTCTTCCTGCATCGGACGGAATGAAGGGTAGCCCCAATATTGCTGCAATATGTTTCGTGTCAGTTCCATTTTCTGAGTTTCTGAGTTTCTGAGTTTCTGAGTTTCTGAGTTTCTGAGTTTTTGAGTTTCTGAGTTTCTGAGTTTCTGAGTTTCTGAGTTTCTGAGTTTCTGAGTTTCTGAGTTTCTGAGTTTCTGAGTTTCTGAGTTTCTGAGTTTCTGAGTTTCTGAGTTTCTGTGTTTCTGAGTTTCTGAGTTT
>JAZRNQ010000209.1:0-37277 GCA_045648285.1 Bacteroidales bacterium
ACAAATTGCAGACACAACAAATGTTGATGGTTTCTTCATGGACATCCAACGTTATTCATTGCCAAACGGTGAATATCAAATGGAAGTAACAATCGAAGATGCAAACAACAAAAGAGAGAAACCACTCAACGTCAATGAAACTATAATCGTTGACTTCCCAGAAAGCATCTGCTTCTCAAGCATCATCGCTCTTGAAGATTACAAGGCAAGTACTGCAGAATCAGCTAATTCAAAGAATGGCTATGACCTTATCCCTATGATTATGCCTTATTATCCAGAGTCAATCAACAAGTTAGCTTTCTACACAGAGATTTACAACACTAAGAAACAACTTGGCGAAAATGAAAAATATCTTCTTAACACATACATCAAGACATTTGAAAGCAATACCGTTGTTAACAACCTCTTCTTCACAAAAAGAATGAATGTCAAAGATACCGAAGTGATTATCAACGCCATGGACATCAGTTCCCTCCCTTCAGGTAATTATTACTTAGTTCTTGAAGCTCGCGACAGAAACAACGAAATAATAGGTTACAACCAGTTCTTCTTCCAAAGAAGCAATTCTAACTATCAAATAGACAACTCAATTTTAGCATCAATCTCTGTTGAAAATGTTTTCTCTGGAAACATCAACAATTTAGATACTATCAGAGAGTATATAAAATCCTTGGAAGCTATTTCCTCACAAATCGAAAAAGAATATGCTTTCAATTTGGTAAAAACCGACGACATCGAGACAATGCAACAATATTTCTATAGCTTCTGGGCAAGTCGCAACACATTATCACCAAAAGAAGAATGGGAAAAATACTACGCACAAGTCAAACGTGTAAATACTTCATTCTCTGCACATAGAATGAAAGGTTATCAAACAGACAGAGGTATAGTATTCCTCAAATACGGAGCACCTGACAGAATAGTTCAAAACTACAACGAAGCTGGTGCTTATCCATACGAAATATGGCATTACTACACATTAGACAAACAAAGAAACAAGAAGTTCGTCTTCATGACTTTAGATATCGCAACAAATGATTTCCAACTCATTCACTCTGACGCTGTTGGCGAACTCAACAACAACAGATGGACAAGCGAAATCTATGAAAGAACGTATAGTACTTACCAGCAATATTACAATGCTGATGGTAGCGTCAACCCTGGAATCAACTATGGTGACAACGCTAAAGACTACTACGACAATCCTAGATAACGAAAGTAATTTCTTACCACACCACATATTTTATTTATACTCAAAAGGCTCTCAGAAATGGGAGTCTTTTTTTAGTTGAAAACTGAAAATTGAAAACTGAAAATTACTTTCCATTTTCAACTTAAAAAAAACTGTTGTCCGTTGTCTGTTGTCTGTTGACTTTTCTTATCTTTGCGTCCATGAAAAAAGTAGCGGTAGTAATATTGAATTATAATGGCAAAGAATTCTTGGAAAAATTCTTACCTACTGTCATTGTAAACAATGCCGATTTTGCTGAAATCATCGTTGCTGATAACAAATCCACTGACGACTCCGTCAATTTCATGAGAACCAATTATCCTAATATCAGATTGATTGTTAACAACTTCAATGGAGGATTTGCAACAGGATACAATGTAGCATTACGACAAATCGAAGCTGATTATTACGTATTATTAAACTCTGACATCGAAGTCACTCCACATTGGATTGAACCTGTTATAAAATTGATGGACAGAGATGAAAACATAGCCGCTTGTCAACCTAAAATTCTATCTTATTTTGACAAAACAAAATTCGAATATGCAGGAGCAGCCGGAGGTTACATCGATAAATACGGCTACCCATTCTGTCGCGGAAGAATGTTTCAAGATTTGGAAACCGACAACGGACAATATGACGACGTAAAAGAAATATTCTGGGCTACAGGAGCTTGCATGTTCGTAAGAGCTTCTCTCTATCACGAACTCGGAGGTTTAGATGACGACTTCTTCGCCCACATGGAAGAGATTGATTTATGCTGGAGACTGAAAAATGCAGGATATAAAATAATGTATTGCCCAGAATCTAAGATATACCATATCGGCGGCGGCACATTACCAAAATCCTCAGCAAGAAAGACTTACCTCAATTTCAGAAACAACCTTTCTTTATTAATGAAAAACCTTCCAAAAGGAAAAGTCTTCGGAACAATATCCTACAGATTTTTCTTGGACTGGATTGCAGCATTTAAATTCTTGTGCGATGGCAGCTTCGCCGACTTCTTCGCTGTGACACGCGCACATTTCAGTTTCTTGCGACATCTCCCTTACTTAAAAAAGAAAAGAAGAAAACTCACTCAAAACAAAGTGTCGCAAATATATCAGAAAAACATCGTTTTCAAGCATTTCTTAGAGAAGAAGAAATTATACAGCGAGTTGGAAGAGAGAGATTTCTCGTAAAAAGATGTACCTCCTCTCCCATTGCGTTAGGGATTGAAGCGGCATCCTTTTGAAGCGAAGCGGAAAAAGATATAGCGGAAAGCCCGACGGCTTCGCCGGAACGCCCTAAAAGAATTGAAAGTTGAAAGTTGAAAATTGAAAGTTAGTTGTTAGAGTTCAAAGTTCAGAGTTCAAAAGCCTTAGTTCTTAGTTCCAACCAAATACATCACAGCTTCCTCATAACCTTTCAATCCCTTGCCGACTACAGATTTCACACTCGCTTCAGCAGTATATGAATGATGACGATATTCTTCTCGAGAATAAATGTCACTGATATGCACTTCAACGACTGGAGTTTCGATAGAACGAATCGCGTCGGCCAAGGCGATAGAAGTGTGACAATAAGCACCAGGATTGAAAACGACACCGTCATAATTATCCCAAGCCTCGTGCAATTTATCAATCAAAACGCCTTCATGATTAGACTGGAAATAGTCCAACTGATGTTCAGGAAATTCTTGTTTCATTTTTTTAATATAATCAACTAATGAAACTGTTCCATAAATTTCTGGTTCTCTTCTACCTATGAGATTCAAATTAGGTCCATTTAATATTAAAATCTTCATCCTCTTATTTTTTCTTGCAAACTTAAAAAAAAATATAATATCTTTGCCCCGACTTTCAATAGGGGTGCCTTTTTTACGAAAGTAAAATGAAATACAGGCTGAGATCACACCCTCTGAACCGGATACGGATAATGCCGAGACCGGGAAATGAGCTACATCAAAATTTTCTCCTATTGATTTAAAATTATTATTAACTTTTAAATCAATGTATTATGTTCAAAACATTAAAAACTTTAGTCTTAGTTGCAGTCTTTATGCCACTGCAATTACTCGCACAATTCTGTTTGACAGGCAATGTCTTAGACAAAGAAAATCACGAGAATCTTATCGGAGCGCACATCTCATTAAAAGAATTACAACAAGTGACCGTCAGCGACGAAAACGGTAACTTCAAATTTGAAAACATAGAAAAAGGAACTTACACATTAGAAGCCACTTACGTCGGTTTCAAAGTTTATGAAACAACAATTAACATCAATAAAGACATCAAGATAAAAGTCGCGATGACTATGGATTCGATGATGGAAGACGAAATCATAGTTTCAGCTTCACGCGTCGGAGAAAAGACGCCACTAACCTACTCTGAAGTCACTTCTAACGAATTGAAAAAAAGCAACCAAGGAACAGATTTACCATTTCTTTTGCAAAACACACCATCTGTAGTCGTCACTTCCGATGCCGGCGCTGGCGTGGGTTACACGAGCATGCGCGTTCGTGGCAGCGACCTCACAAGAATCAACGTCACCTTAAACGGAGTTCCTATCAACGACGCAGAATCGAGTTTAGTTTATTTCGTCGACCTTCCAGACTTAGCGTCTTCCGTAGATAACATACAGATACAGAGAGGAGTAGGAAATTCAAGTAATGGTGCAGCTGCATTCGGAGCTTCTATCAACATCAAAACTGACGAACAGACTGCAGAGCCTTTTGCTCGATTGAGCAGTTCTGTCGGCTCGTTCAACACATTGAAAAACACATTGAATTTTTCTACCGGAAGAAACAGCAACGGATTCAATGTCAACGGAAGAATCAGCAAGATAAATTCCGAAGGTTATATCGACAGAGCTTATTCCGATTTGTTCTCATACCAACTTTCCGCTTCGTGGTCAGATGAAAACGACTTCCTTAAATTCATGATTATGAATGGAAAAGAACAGACATACCAAGCATGGAACGGAACACCGAAAGATAGTCTCGCAACAAATCCCACCTTCAATCCTGCAGGAATGATGTACGACAAAGACGGTAATTTTATCGGTTATTACGAAAATGAAATCGACAAATATAACCAGACTTATTACCAATTACATTACGCGCATAGCTTCAATCAAAATCTAATTTTGACAGCATCAGCATTTTTAACAACAGGAAAAGGTTATTACGAAAATTATAAAAACGACAAGAAACTTTCAAGTTACGGATTACAACCTTTGATTATCGGCGACACTATCATCGAGCGACTTAACTTAATACAACAGAAATGGTTAGACAATAAATTCTATGGCGTCAACATAAACTTAAATCAAAAAGTCGGAAGATTCGACATCAATTATGGTGGCAGCTGGAACAAATACGATGGCGACCATTACGGAATCATCAATTGGGCTGAATATGCAGTTCCTTTGAATTACAGATGGTACGAAAACAAAGGAAACAAACAATATTATAACGTTTATATATCAAGCAATTACGAGTTAAATTCATATCTTAACTTCTTTGCAGAAATACAATATAGACACATCAATTATGACTTAAAAGGCATTCATGACGATTTGAACGACATCACTCAAAACCATATCTTCAATTTCTGGAATCCTAAAGGCGGCGTTTTTTACACCATAAACGAAAATAACTCAGCATATTTTTCAGTGGCTTATTCCAACAGAGAACCCAACCGCGACATTTATACTGATGCCGACGAGATTCAGAGAGAACGTATAACACACGAGAAACTCATTGATTATGAATTAGGTTATTCTTATAAAAATAGAAAAATAGCTTTGAATACCAACCTTTTCTATATGGATTACAGAGACCAATTAGTTTTGACTGGCGAGATTAACAATGTTGGAGCGACTATTATGACAAATGTCGATAAAAGCTACAGATTCGGTTTGGAAGGAAGTCTCGCTTATCAGATGAACAAATATTTCGCTATAGATTTCAATTTCGCTTTAAGTCAGAATAAAATTTTGAATTTCGTTGATTTTGTTGACAATTACGATGCCGACTGGAATTATTTAGGACAGATTGAGAACAATCTTGGTACTACCGACATTTCATTTTCACCTAATGTCATTTCAGGTTTAAATTTAAAAGTAACTCCAATCAAACATTTAGACATTGTATTTCAGGAGAAATATATTGGAAGACAATACATTGACAACACTTCTACCCTTTCAAGAAGTCTGGACCCATATTTCGTAAGCAATGTCAATATCAATTACGAATGGAAGCAGTCATTGTTTAAGACCTTGAATTTCAATCTTGCGATAAACAACATCTTCAACAGCAAATACTGCAGCAACGCCTGGGTTTATAAAGCACTTGTCGGTGGAACAGAATACATAGAAGACGGATATTTTCCACAAGCTGGAATCAACTTTATGTTTGGAGTTATTGTGGAGATTTGATTAGTTAGGAATTAGGAGTTAGGAGTTTCGGTGTCTTGGTTCTTGGTTCTTAGTTCTTAGTTTTTGGTTCTTAGTTCAAAAAAAAGAGAGACGTATCTAATTCTATGAATTATGACACGTCTCTACTTCTATTTAAATTTCTGAGACGCAGCAAAATCTACAATTTTGATACGTCTCTACATTTTAGCTTAATAATTTCTTTATCGCTCTCATTGCCTCGCCTATGACGAATACTGGCAATGTTCCCAGAATAATGTACATCCAATCTTTTGCGCTCATTGCTGCTACGCTGAACATCTCGCCACCAAAGCTTACTATGAGCAATTGACCTGCAACGATGACGAATAATGCGAGGCCGAAGCCTGCGATGACGTCTTTTCTAAACAAGCCTTTAAATGCAGAACCTTCACTGTGGAATGCCTTAGCGTTGAACAAGTTCCAGAATTGCAAGAACACAAATATTGTGAAGATGTATGTTTGTTCTAATGCAGAAATTCCTTCTGATGCTTTGAAATTAAAATAATTCTTGAAATATTCTGCGAATGAGAAGTCAGCCAACGAAGTCACTTCAACATGTTTGAAGTATTGGACAAGACCGAACATTAACACAACGAATAAGATACCGACGCCAAAAATCTGCCACATCATTGGTTTTGTGATGATGTTTGCTTCTCTGCTACGTGGCTTTTCTTTCATCACCATTTCTGATGGAGGCAATGAAGCGAGAGCGAGAGCTGCGAATGTATCCATGATGAGGTTAACCCAGAGCATCTGAGTAACTGTAAGAACCATTTCTGTTCCGAGCAATGAGCCAAGCATAACGATAAGACATGCTGCCACGTTGATTGTCATTTGGAACACCACGAAACGTTGGATATTGATATATAAAGAACGTCCCCACATCACAGCGCGAGCGATACTGTTGAATGAGTTGTCAAGGATTGTGATGTCCGATGCCTCTTTAGCTACTGTGGTACCGTCGCCCATTGAGAGACCGACTTGAGCTGCTTTCAATGCTGGAGCGTCGTTTGTACCGTCGCCTGTAACAGCAACTACTTCACCGTCAGATTGTAACAATCTTACAAGACGTTCCTTGTCCATAGGACGCGCGCGTGACATAATCTTAATCTTATGCATTACAGAAAGAGCCTCTTCATCTGAAAGAGCTTCCCAATCCTTACCTGTGATATGGTTAACTTCCTTAGAGTCAGTGCCAAGCCACAAACCAAGCTGACGACCGATTTCTATTGCTGTACCAGGAGTGTCGCCTGTAACGATTTTAACATCTATACCTGCAGACATACAATTTCTTACAGCTTCAGCGACATCACCACGGATTGGGTCAGCGATAGCGACAACACCTAATAATATAAAGTTTTCAGCTACTAAATCGTCTGTATTTGGATCGAAAGATTGTTCGTTAGGGTCGCCAACTTTATAAGCGAAAGCAAGAGTACGCATTGCCTTACCTTGATATTCAAGAAGTTGTTTTTCAACATCCAAGCGATATGGAGTGATATCGACTTCGCCTTCTGGTGTCGAGATTTTACAACAATGTTTCAACAAGATTTCAGGAGCACCTTTAACATAGAAAATAGGTTTTCCCATTGATGGCGACTCAACGATAGAAGCCATGAATTTATATTTTGTTGAGAAAGGAACTTGTTGATACATCTTAACGCCTTCTCTAACTTGCATGTAGTCAACGCCTTGTTTATTTAACCAAAGCAACAAAGCACCTTCGGTTGGATTACCAATAGCCTTGATTTTCTTTTCATCGCTGAAGTCGAGGAAAGCTGTTGTGTTAAGAGCGAGGCTTTCTTTTATAAGGTTGCTGATTTCATTATCGCCTAATTGTTTTTCAGGAAGAGCAAGGAAACTCATATCATTGACGCTCATCTGATTTTGAGTAAGAGTACCTGTTTTGTCTGTACAGATAACTGTCGCTGCACCCATTGTTTCGCAAGCATGCATCTTTCTAACGAGGTTGTTAGCTGTAAGCATACGTTTCATACTCAATGCGAGGCTGAGAGTAACGCTCATAGGAAGACCTTCTGGAACAGAAACGACTATGATTGTCACAGCCATCATCAAAGTATTGAGGAGATATTGAGCAAATCCTAACCATTCGAATGTTTCTCCTGAAGTGAAGAACAACAAAAGACGCATCACTATAATAACAGATGCGATGATATAACTTGCTACTGTGATAATTTTACCGAGATGATCGAGTTGGTTATCAAGAGGAGTTTTGATATTATTCTCTATTTGAGAACCTTGATAAACCTTACCCCACTCTGTTGCGTCACCGACTTTGTCAACTATCATTACGCCGTGACCGTCAATCACTTTACTTCCACGAAGAACATAATTTGATGGATAAGTAGCGTCTTTTTTAAAGTCTTTTGGGTCGATGGTTTTTGTTGCCATTGGTTCGCCTGTGAGGTCTGACTCATTGACTTGAAGAGAGAATGCATCGATGAGTTCGCCATCGGCAGGAACTTCGTCGCCGGTCTCGATGATAACGACATCGCCAACAACGATTTCCTTACGACCAATAACAGTGATATTACCATTACGGACGACTTTCACTTCTTCGTCATCACTGACTTTATTAAGAACCTCGAATTTCTTGTTTGCACTCACTTCAAAAGCGAAGCCGATGCAAGTAGCGAGCATAATAGCCACGAAGATTCCTATTGGTTCAAATAAAACAGAAAGACCTTCATCATGTGCAAAAAACTCATACAAAGAAACTCCGACTGATAAAGCCAAAGCTATCAATAAAATTCTGATAATTGGATCTGTAAACTTTTGCAAAAACTGATGCCAGAGAGATTCTTTTTCTGGCGGCGTTAAAACATTAGAGCCGTGTTTTTTACGACTTTCTTCTACTTGTTCATTAGTTAAACCTTTGTGTATCATATTATAACAATTAGTATATTTATTTTTAAACTTATCTCAAGTATCAACAAAATTCCACTAAAATAAGCACTTGCAAATATAAATATTTTCTCTTCACAATTAGTTAACAATCAAGCTATATTGTTATTTTTTCAACAAAAAAAGATGTAAGAGAATTCCTACATCTTTAGTATTATTACAATAGAGAAAAAGTCTATTATTTTTCCATTTTACTCATTTCTTCTTCAAGAACTTTTTTAAATTTTTCATATTCAAAATCTGTTCTTAATTTTTCATCATTTCCGATTTTGTTTGCTATTCCATCCAAAACGGATTTACCTGTCAATTCAACACATGCGAAGCAAATTGTGTTACCAGCAGTGCTACCAGGCATTGTACCTTCACATACGATTGGTGTACCCACCAACAATTGATTAACCACAGTACGAGCTAAATCTTGTACTCTTTGGTTGAAATCGCTATTTTCACCAGAAATATACTCGCTTGTATAATTATCAACAACGCGTTTTACTGTAGCTGTAACTTGTGTTGCTAATTCAGCACGTGCTGCGTTAGCTGCCATTGAACGTGCTTGTTGCATTTGTCTGTCACCTGTTGCAACATGTTGTCCTAAATAACGAAATACTTCTATTGTTGGTTGACAATCGGGACAAGGTAAGTTTGATGCAACTTGCTTTTGTGAACCACATGAAACCATAACTAATGTCATCAAGGCAACACCTAATAATAAAGTAATCTTTTTCATTTTTTTTGATTTTTTTGTTAATGCCTACTCTTGCTTTTCGGCTTCCGCTTTTATTTTTTATTACTTTTTTACAACTTTATCAATACTTTCTCTACTATTCTTTTTTTGCCAAAACTAAACTTTATTTCAACATAATTGTCATCTTGCTCATAACAATCAAATGTATTGAAAGTGATTTCCATCTTATTTCCACAATGTTTTTTAGTAAAATCTCTAGCACAATTTCCTTTCAATTGCGGCAATGACTTTGTTTTAAGCACCCTATCATCATACACCAGCTGTATCACAAGTTTACCATTCGTATTTTCAAGTACCTCAACATAGGTATTATTGATGACTTTCTCATATATAGAAACATTGTTTTTCAGCTTGTTATATTTTGCAATATCATTATCTGCATATTCCGACATCATCTGTTTCATCTCTTTGATATTTTGAAGCATAACGTCAACACTTTCAATATCATCGAGTTGTTCTGCATATTCATCAATTTTATCATTTATAGACTCTTGCTCAGCATTATACGCATCTATAAGTTCTTGTAACTCAACATTTGAAAAAGGATAAAGCATGTAATAATCATAACAATACTCCTTAGTTTTTTTATGCATGTAACGTTCCCAGTAAACATTTGCCTTTGTTATGCTAAAACCTTGAAGAGCTGGCATTTTAGCAATCTTGATGGTCGTATTGTTCTTTATAGTTTCAATATATTGTTCCTGTGTTTTTCCAGCCAAATCAACGACTGTCCAATCTATATCTTTAACAATCTCACCAATCACATGAACTGAAATAGATGAAGCCACCTGATTCAAAAGAGACGACATCGCACTGGTTTGAGCGTCTTCTAAAGTAGCTTCCTTGACAGCTTGTATCAAATATGCTCCTTGAGTATTTCCATTTGTCAGCCAATAAGGTTTCTCTTTAGGGCTTTTATCAACAAGTTTATAATCTTTTTGCGCTAAAGCGAAGAATGGCAATAATAAAAATAGAAATACAGCAATAAACTTTCTCATAATTATTTTCAACCCAAGCTCCTAATTCTATACCTTTCCTAATGTTAACCACTTACGTTCGTTATCTGCAAATATATAAAGTTTTTTTTCAAAATAACCAAACCACTAAATAAAAAAAAGCACCCGAAGGTGCTCTCAAAACATTATATATATCAATACTTTATGGAAGTGGATATATTGTAGATGCGTTTTCCGGAGATACAATATCACCAGTAAAGGTTACTTGTCCGCCATCATTGGAATAAAAAATTATCCTACCCGTTCCATTGGCTTGTACATATACTTTGAAATTGACCGGAATCACGCCAGTCCAAGTTCTGAATGCACCTGTTATCACAAATGGTCCGTCAGGATTGGACATATCGACATTGTATGATGTCAGGGTAGCAGGTGTGTTAGGTGTATCCCACGACTGCCAGTTCCAACCTGGATAACCTGGACTTGTATAGCCCGGTCCTATCCCTGGAACACCTGGTCCATACCACGCAAGAGGTGACAATGACGATGCTGGAGGATTGTTAAAAACAATGCTGATAGCAACCTTATCGCCTATTATGGCGAAATAATTTTGGAATGATGTAACTGGCGATTCTTGTCCGAATGGACCAATGAAAGTGTTGGCTTCTAATACAAAAGATGTGTCATGAACCAACTTAATCATCTCGGCACGCGACTGTGCCAACTCAGCTGCTTGTCGTGCTCTGCGAGCCTCACGACGCTGCATCCTTTCTGCCTGGGCGGAACTCTGAGCCATAAGACTACCTCCGCTCAAAATCAGAAATAATGTCAATGATAATAACTTAGATTTCATAATACTTGATGTTTTATTTCCCCATAAACACCAAATATTATTTTTTGTTCTTATCAGATAAAAAAGAAAGTTGAAAATTTTTCAATTCTCAACTTTCAGTTTTAAATTTAAATAACATATTTAGTTACATCAGAATTTGGTTCGAGTTCGATAGGTTCTGCACCATATTTAAAAACAACCAATTTCTTGCCACCTTTCAAAACGACCTTGTCATCTGTAACCCACAATGCTGATGCTTCACGAAGACCAACGACTTTCATATTTTGATTTACAGCAAGATATTCGTTGATACGATCTTGACGTGTCTCGCCGCCGTGTTTTATCATCTTGTCGATTTCTGGGTGTGGATCAAGGTAGTGAGGATTGATTTGGAATGGAACCAAGTTCAATGTTTTGAATGAAGCTGGTTGCACGATTGGCATATCGTTAGTTGTGCATAATGTTGGACATGCGATATTTGAACCTGCGCTCCAGCCAATATAAGCTGTACCTTTTCTTGCAGCTTCAGCAATTGCATCCATCAAGCCATATCTATGAAGTTCTGCTACGAGATGGAAGGTGTTACCACCACCAACAACAATACATGCAGCTTCTTTAACAAGTTGTATCTTATCCTCAACTTCATGAACAGAAACGAAATTATTCAATCCTAACTTCTCTGCAAATACATTCTTGACTCTCGCTGTATATGCATCGTAACTCTGTGGATATGGATTGCCATTGATGAAAACACCTGCGAAAGGAACAAAAACGATTTTACTATCTGATGTGAGATTATTTTTCTCGCAGAAAGACTCGAGCTGACTCATTGGCCATGCAAGATATGTCTCTCCGAAATTTGTTGAGTTGCTGATTAATAAAAGATTCATATTATTATTTATTTGTTTTGCCAAAGTTAAGCATTTTTCCTTAATCAAATGACATTATTTTTTCTATCTTTGAAACAAATATTTTTAACGTATCAACAATTGCAATATGAAAGCTAATTTTTTGATATTATGTCTTTTGACAATACTTAGTCTAAATACAGTCAATTCACAAAACATATATAATTTAGAATCTCCGCAAAAAAACATTAACATCAAAATAACCGTCGACAAGGATTTTTTAAAATATTCGGTAACACACAACAACACTGTCGTCATAAATGACTCACCTATATCAATGGAACTGAGCGACGGCAAAATATTAGGAGCAGCTCCTGTTGTCAGAAGCTCTAAAACAGAAAGCGTGAATGAAAACATCAAAGCCGACTTCTACAAAAAAGAATATGTAGAGAACAATTACAACGAGCTAACACTGAACTTCAAATCATATTACAGCATACAGTTCAGAGCTTATGACGACGGCATCGCTTATCGTTTCTGCACAAAATTCCCTAAGCCTATAACTATCACTAAAGAGAATATCATATATAATTTCGATGAAGATTATACAACATATATTCCTTACGTCAATCCTGGAAACTTCTATGGCGACAATATCAGCAAGCAGTTTTTCAACTCCTTCGAAAATGTATATACCATAACACAATTATCACAGATTGAAGACGATAAACTTGCCTTTCTACCTATTTTAGTTTCCTTGAAAGACAATAAAAAAGTCGTCATTACAGAAGCAAACTTAGAAGATTACCCTGGAACATATCTGAGAAAAAACAAGGAAAAAGCCAACAGTCTCTGTGGCATTCAGGCCAATTATCCTAAGACAGAAGAACAAGGCGGATATAATATGCTGCAATATCTCGTGAAGGAACGCGAAGATTATATCGCCAAAGTGGAAGGAACTCGCAACTTCCCATGGAGATGTATGATAATATCTGAAGAAGATAAAGAGCTGACCAATAACGATATGGTTTACAGACTCGCCGAGCCTTCTCGTATCGATGACAACAGCTGGATTGTTCCAGGTAAAGTAGCATGGGAATGGTGGAACGCATGGAATATCAAAGACGTCGACTTCGAATCTGGCATCAACAACGAGACCTACAAACATTACATCGACTTTGCCGCAGAATATGGTATCGAATATGTCATCTTAGACGAAGGATGGGCTGTCAACAAAATGGCTGACTTGTTCGAAGTGATACCAGAGATAGACCTCATAGACTTGGTTGAATATGCCGACTCGAAAGGCGTAGGTATCGTATTATGGGCTGGCTACGTCGCCATCGAACGCGACATGGAAGAAGTGTGCAAGTATTATTCAGAAATGGGCATCAAAGGTTTTAAAGTCGATTTTATCGACAGAGATGACCAGAAAGCTGTCAACTTCTATTATAGAATGGCAGAGACCGCTGCTAAATATCATCTGCTCATCGACTTCCACGGAGCGTATAAGCCTACAGGTCTCAGCCGCACATATCCTAACGTCTTGAATTTCGAAGGCGTCTACGGATTGGAAAACGTGAAATGGAATCAGAGCCTCGACCTCGTGACATACGAAACCACTATACCTTTTATAAGAATGCTCGCCGGTCCGATGGATTACACTCAAGGTGCAATGCGTAACGCCAACAAAGACAACTACAGAGCGGTATGGACCGAGCCTATGAGTCAAGGCACACGATGCAGGCAACTGGCTGAATATGTAGTTTTTGAATCTCCTTTCAACATGCTATGCGACAGTCCAAGCAGCTACAGAGACGAAGACGAGTGCGCCAAATATATCGCTGAGATTCCTACAGTATGGGACGAGACCATCGCAATAGACGGCAAGCTAGGAGAATATGTCATCATCGCACGTCGTTCAGGCGACAGATGGTATGTGGGTGGCATCACCAACTGGGAAGGACGCGAGATTGAGATTGACCTTTCTCCGCTAAACCTAAAACACGACCAAGCCATAGAATTCCGCGATGGCGTGAATGCTAATAAAATAGCTGAAGATTACATCAAAAGCAACGTCACTATCACCAACAATATGTACAAGGTGAAAATGAGCAAGGGCGGCGGCTTTGTACTTATTTTCTAAAGCATTGATATTTAACATTATATTTTAAAAAATTATTTACCAAAATTCGGTTCTTATTTGGAGTTTTTTTTGCAATTTTGCACCTTCAAAAAAACAACATCATGAGCGAACCGAAAGGAGCATTATTACTAGGTACAGAAAGCGTTGGTAAATTATTAAAGAGATACGCCACACCAGCCATCATCGCGATGACTGCCTCTTCATTATACAATATGATTGACAGCATCTTCATCGGACATGGCGTTGGTCCGCTGGCGATATCGGGACTTGCAATCACCTTCCCTTTCATGAACTTAGGAGCTGCCATCGGTGCTATGGTAGGCGTAGGAGCATCCACCGTGACAGCCATGGAACTCGGCAAGAAGAATTACAAAAAAGGCTGCCGAGCCTTAGCCAACACCGTAATGCTCAACATCTTCTTCGGAATCATATTCACCATCGTATGCCTCGCATTCTTAAAGCCTATATTGTTCTTCTTCGGAGCCAGTGAGCAGACGCTTCCTTACGCATACGAATACATGCAATTTATCCTTATCGGCAACATCATCACTCACTTATACCACGGACTTAACTCGGTATTGAGAGCATCGGGGCATCCTAACGAAGCTATGGTCGCGACTATAATAACCGTCATTGCAAATATATTCCTCGACTGGCTTTTCATCTATCCGCTCGGAATGGGAATACGAGGAGCTGCTATTGCAACAGTAGCTGCTCAGACAATACCGCTAGTTTATCTCTTCAAGATATTCTCAAACAAAAACGAACTGGTACACTTCGACAGAGATGATTTCGTCTTCGACATCAAGATTATCAAAGACATACTCGCAATAGGCTTGTCTCCATTCCTGTTAAACTCTATGCTCTGTGTCATCATCATCTTAATCAACACTGGCTTGAAGAAATTCGGCGGCGACTTATCAGTAGGAGCTTATGGCATCGTCAACCGCGTGACATTCTTCTTCACTATGATTGTATTAGGCATCACCCAAGGCATGCAGCCTATAGTCAGCTACAACTACGGCGCACGTCAGTTCGACAGAGTGACCGAGGCCTTGAAGAAGGCGATATGGCTTGCTTTTATAACACTCACTATAGGATTCGTCATCGGCGAAACGATACCACGATTCGTATGCCGTCTCTTCACCACAGATGAAGAACTGCTGAAATATTCCATCGACGGTATGAGAATAGTGATGTGTACCTTCCCTATCATCGCCTTCCCTATCGTCATCGGCAACTTCTTCCAAAGCATTGGCATGGCTAAGAAGTCTATATTATTGTCATTGTCGCGTCAGGTTCTCTTCTTGACACCTTTATTATTAATATTACCAAATTTCATCGGCATCAACGGTGTCTGGTGGAGCATCCCGATTTCAGATGCAATCGCGACAATACTTTCGATTTTTATGATTTATAGATATTATAGGAACTGAGGAACTTCAGAAATTCAAAATCTCAAAATCTCAGAATCTCAAAAATTCAAAATCTCAAAATCTCAAAATTTTAAAATTTTAAATTTATAACCAAAATATAATTTATGAAAACTAACAGTATTTCATCATGGGATAAAAGTAATATCTCATATAATGTCAAAATTGAAGATTTAACGTTCAACTTTGCCAAGAAAATAGTTCTTCTTAGAAAGAAACTCGCATCATCTGATAACAAAGAATTTATAATTTCCAAACAGATTTTAAGATCAGGCACAAGTATCGGAGCTAATATTGCAGAAGCAGAACATCCTCAATCAAATGCCGATTATCTTAACAAAGTCAGCATTGCATTAAAAGAAGCTAACGAAACTAAATTCTGGATTCGCCTATTAAAAGAATGCGGTTATATAACATCAGAAGAAGAAAGTGTCTTACTTAATGATTGTTATACGATTATAAAAATACTCGTAAGTATAGTCAACAAAGTTAGCAAACGCCTAAACAAATAATTAACCCAAATTTTATTCTTTCTGAATTTCTGAGGTTTTGAATTTCTGAGGTTTTGAAGTTCTGAATTTCTGAGATTTCAATAAGAAACTTCTTCCAAGAACAGAGCGTGTGCTGGCATGGAGGTTCCAGCAGAGCAGCGGTCTTTGTTTTCTATCACGTTGCGGAACTGCTGAAGCGTGAGTCTTCCTCTTCCCACTTCAAGTAAAGTCCCAACGACAGCGCGTACCATATTGCGTAAGAATCTGTCGGCTTTTATTTCAAAGACTAACAAATCATTTTCTTCAAAGAAACGTGCTGCCATAATCTTGCAGTTGTTGGTCTTGACCTGAGTATGAAGTTTGGAGAAACTTGTAAAGTCGGTGTATTCAAATAAGATGTCAGCGGCTTGCTGCATCAGCTCCACATCAAGATTTCCATGATAGTAATAAGCGTCATGGGTGTGGAAAGGATTTTTCTTCTGTGTGATATAATAACGATATGTCCTCGACTTAGCATCGAAACGCGCGTGAAGGTCATTATCTACTTCCCAGCATTTATATATGACGATATCGTTTGGCAAAAAGATATTCAGTCTACGCACCAGTTCCTCGCAGTTGTTTATTGGTTTCTCAACATCGAAGTGTGCGAAGCAGTTTCTTGCATGCACGCCTGTGTCGGTACGGCCGCATCCTGTGAGACTCACCTTCTCGCCTAGTTTCAGGCTAAGACATTTCTCAAGTTCTTCTTGTATTGAAATAGCACCAGGCTGAATCTGCCATCCATGATAACGAGCGCCATTATATGCGAGATGTAAAAAATATCTTTTCATAATGCAAAAATATAAAAAATACTATTGCTTTTTAGAAAATTAAAACATAACTTTGTAACGGAAGAAGGGTCAATGGCTAAGGGCTAAGGACTAAGGGCTAAGGACTAAGGGCTAAGGGCTAAGGACTAGGGGCTAGGGGCTAAGGGCTAAGGGCTGTTGACTTATTGACTTATTGACTTTAATAACCCGACAGCTGAAGGCTGATTGCTGACAGCTTCATAATACTAAATGCTATGTCTGTATATCTATTAGCAGATGACGTGTTTGATTTTCCATCTGCGAACCTCGCCAACCAAGATGGCCTTCTCGCGATAGGAGGCGACTTATCTCCCGAACGTCTTATCATAGCGTATTCTTCTGGTATCTTCCCATGGTATTCTGAGGACGAGCCAATATTATGGTGGTCGCTCGACCCTCGTATGGTGATGAAACCAACAGACTTAAAAATCACAAAATCTTTAAAGAAGACCATCGATTCAAACAAGTATTCATGTTCCATCGACACCAATTTTGACAGAGTCATTGAGATGTGTGCCAGCGTTGAACGCAAAGACCAGGACGGCACCTGGATTTGTCCTGATATGATAGCGGCATACAAAGAGCTACACCGCATTGGTTTCGCTCATTCTGTCGAGACCTACGATGGCAACGAGCTAGTAGGTGGTTTATACGGTGTATCTATAGGCAGCGTATTCTGCGGCGAGTCGATGTTCCACACCAAAACCGATGCCTCTAAAGTAGCATTGAATCACTTATGCAATTTCTTAATCAATAATAACTTCGACATCATCGACGTGCAGCAAGACACTCCGCATTTCAGAAAGATGGGAGCGTCTACTATGCCAAGAAGAGACTTTCTGAAGTTGTTAAAGAACTATGTCAAACATCCTTCATTAGTAGGTAACTGGGGTGACGGCAGCGCGACATGGAAGGAAGTTGTGATTAATTAGGGTATGTGGAATTGAGGAACTAAGGGTATGAGGAGTAGTGGAATTAGGAAGTATTTCTTAAATACAAAAAAAACACAGAGCATTCTGTGTCTTTATGGGTTTATTCCAAATCTCTTAGTGTAACGAGTTTACTGATATCCACCTTATCCGGTTGCCATGCACGGACATGGATTACTGGTCGTTTGGTATCTCTCAAGTCAACCATCAAGAAAAGATAGCCAACGTCACCGTATGTCGTGGATTGATATTCCTGTAAAAGTCGTACTCCGAAGATATCTTCACCATCAGATTTTCCATCATCGCTCGATGTCATCTGTCGCTTGAAGTCGGTCTCAGTAAATCTGATATTGATATATTCTTGTGACTTAAACACTTTAGACAATCTCTCAAAATAAGTGTTCTTATCCATACGCAACAACTCGACTTCTTCTTCAGAAAGTTTAAACTGTTTGATATCTTTCAGTTCATCATTATTCTTTTGTAACACATGACCTACGATAAAAAGAGCGTCATCAGAGAAGATGCTTTCAAGATAATCGTAGCGTTTTAGCGCGTATGCCGTCTGATAGTCTTCAAGGAAATTAACGAGAGCCAACTTACAATCGTTGTTCCATTTGTTTTTAGTAGCAATATCATTTTCAGCTATTGATGAAAGTCGGAATGCCAATGAAGTGATAAGTTTGCTTTCATTATCGAAACGAAATACCACCTCTCTGATAAAAGAGACATAGTTTCTGAATTGAAACTTCATGTCGATGTCGCGACAAATTGTAGTATTTCCGCTGGTTATCAATTCATACTTCTGATTACCTATAACGCTTATCTCTGCATTATTAATCAATGTGTCAAGCATCGCAAATGCCTCTGGAGTAAAATGTTTTTTAACAGAGCTATAGTCCTTGACACGGAAAGCGTCTTCCACTTCCTTCATCACTCCCAGGAAATACATTTCGTTGTCTGTCATTAAGGTAGTTTGTACTTCTGTCTTTGTTTCTACATCAGCACTACCCTTGAGATATTTTATGTAAGGAGCTAGGTTAAAATCTCTACTAACATTTTCCTTGACAACAATCTTATCAATATTATCCATGATAACCTTCATCTCTGGATGGGAAATAATATGATGCGAGAAATCATACTCTATCTTAAAATCAAATTCTCTGACATCTTGACCCATGAGCTGCACCTCCATCTTTCCGTTATCAACCATTGTCTTTACATAATCGTCAATGCCGTTGTAATATTTCACCTGTAAGCCAGACACATCATTATCATCAGCTCTTACATTCATGATAACTGATATTCCGTCATCGTTGAATTCACCAGGATTTTCTTTTGATATAGAAAACGTGAAAGATTCAAGAATTTCTACCACTCGTTCTTCCAGATAGCTGTATGCAGGAAAATCTTCACCATCGACATCCACTTTCATGGTCTTGCCGTAAGGATGAGCGAGGCATGACATCATTCCCCAGTAATAAGCTCTAAGAGCGTCTGTCATATTATGTTCACTCTCCTTATTTTGTCCAGTATTAACCCACCGTTGAATATCTTCAGCTCTTTCCTTGCACACCTCTTCGAAGTCACTCTTGCTGATGTATGCCAAACATTCATACTTATCGTTTTTTGTATCGCGAGTGATATTATACATCTTTCTTTTGTAGGAAATCTTATTTTCGAGAGTTAGCATGATTTTCTTCATGTGACTATCGAAGTCATCGATACCTAAATCTATTGGATGAGCGTCATAATTCTCGATGATGTTTGTATACATCAACTCAGTGGCCTTGTTTTTAGCCTTATCGTATGTATCACAAACCTGACTCTGTCCCCAAAAATACTCATTGCTTTTCTTAATGTCATTAACATCAACACTTATATTCTGTGCATTAATAGCAATAACAACAAACATTAAAAATAATGTCAATGTCTTTTTAATCATAAAATTGTTTTTTAAATACTCAGAATATTATGACACAACTTGTTGTCTTGTGGTCTTGTGGTCTTGTGGTCTTCATCAATCTTCTTCATCGAGGCTATCGAGATATTCCTCTTCCCAATTATCAGGAATACCTTCAGCCCATTCTTCATCATAATATTCCTCGCCTACCAATTTCTTGTCTTCTTCCATATCGATAGCCATATCTTTGAAGAGCTGTTTCATCATCTTTGCTGGCATTGGCAACATCTGTCCGCCTTCGCCTGTTGATATCGCGATACCGATTTGATCTTCGTGAAGTTCGTTCATCCAGCCGACAAACTCAGCTATGTTCATGTTTGTCACTGAATACTCTTCCCAATCCTCGCTGATGTTAGCAAGAGCATCAGATTCCTTGCTCCACACTGGGATGTAAGAATTTTCATCGCCATCTTCAACCATAGCAAAAAGACCAGGTTTAGCCTCAAGCAACCAAAGCATATCATTTTCTCTTACCTCTGTAATAAAGTTTTTCAATAATTCCATTTTATATCTTGTTTAAAGTTTACCATCATTTTTTTAAAATTCAGAATCTCAAAATCTCAGAATCTCAAAATCTTCTGAAGTTTTGAGATTTTGAAGTTTTGAATTTCTGAGTTTTATTTCAAGCGATTTCATCAAGTTCCAGCCATCTCATCTCTTTTTCATCGATGAGGTTTGTAATCTCACTTATTCTGTTACCTATCTTTTCAAGTTCCTGATACTCGAGCTGTTGTTCCAGCTTAGAAGTAAGTTCTTTCTTTTCAGTTTCTAGAGCTTCTATATCTTTTGCAAGCTGTTCGTATTCTTGCTGTTCTTTGTATGTTCTTTTTTTCTTACGTTCTGTTGCAGGTTTCTCAGCGCGTGTCTCCTGTTTCTGCGCAGCCAGTTCTCTTTTCTCTTCTCTGTTTTTATTTTCAAGATATTCGTGATATTGAGAATAGTTACCCATAAAACCCTTCACCTTGCCATCGCCTTCAAACACGAAGAGCTGGTCGACGGTCTCGTCAAGGAAGAATCTGTCGTGAGAAACGACGAGCAGACAGCCTTTATATGTACTGAGATAATCTTCCAGTTTCTGCAATGTCAGCAAGTCGAGGTCGTTAGTAGGCTCGTCGAGGATGAGGAAGTTAGGGTTCGACACCAATACTGTGAGGAGGTAGAGACGTCTTTTCTCTCCGCCGCTCAGCAATGCCACCTGTTGGCGATGCATGGAATAAGGGAACATGAAATGCGCCAGGAGCTGGTCGGCAGTGTATGTCTTATCTTTTCCGTAATGAATTATTTCCGCAATATCTTTTATCGTTTCCAGAACAGTCTTACGCTCGTCGAACTTGATTCCTTTCTGAGTGTAATAACCGTAAGCCACAGTCTGTCCTGTCACTATAGTTCCCGAGTCAGGCTGTTCGTTGCCAGTTATCATATTAAGGAATGTCGACTTGCCGATGCCGTTTTTACCTATGATACCGATACGTTCACCTTTTTTAAATATATAATCGAAGTCTTTGAGTATTGTCATATCGCCGTATGACTTAGACACTCTGTCCATTTCGAGTATCTTACCGCCCAGACGTTGCATGTCAGCGCCGAACTGCAGTTCGCTGTTATCGCGACGCACCTTAGCTTTTTCTTTAAGGTCATAGAAAGCGTCGATACGAGCCTTTGCTTTACCGGTACGAGCTTGAGGCGTACTGCGCATCCATTCTAGTTCATGTTTCAGAAGCTGCCCTGCACGTTCTGCGGCAATGCGTTTATTTTCCTCACGTTCGCGGCTCTTCCTTACGTAATAGTCGTAGTTGCCGTTATGAGTGTACATCGTTCCTTGATAAAGCTCAAAGATTTTATTACAAACCCTATCTAGGAAATAACGGTCGTGAGTGACCATGAAGAGAGTCTTTGTCGACTGTGTGAGATATTTCTCGAGCCATTCTATCATACCCATATCGAGGTGGTTGGTAGGCTCATCGAGAAAAAGGATATCTGGGTCATCGAGAAGGACGAGGGCTAGAGCGAGACGTTTCACCTGACCGCCAGACAGCGTGCCGACTTTCTGTGTGAGGTCTGTAATCTCGAAGGTGTAGAGAAGCTGTTTGAGACGCTGCTCGTACGACCAAGCCTGAAGGCCGTCCATCTGAGCTATAGCCTGTTCCAGTTCTTTCTTTGTCGCTACATTATTATCATCGACATGATTCAACAAGGCGTTTTCATAACGTTGTATCACAGCCATGATATCGGTATGACCAGTAGAGATAACTTCTTGTATCGTCAGTTCTGGGTCAAACTGAGGAAGCTGTTCTAGGTAGCCGATTCTAATGTTTTCATTATATGATATCGTACCTTTATCACTTTCCTCTTTACCGACAAGTATCTTCATCATTGTTGACTTACCTGTTCCATTAGCTGCAACAAGCGCAGTCTTCTCCCCTTTCTCAATTCCGAAACTGATGTTTTCAAACAAAAGTTTATCACTGAAAGCCTTAGAAATATTGTCGATTGATAAGTAATTCATCTTTATTTTCGTTTGGGCAAAGATAAGATTTTTTTGCTTTGTTATTTGCGTATTTTTCATTAGATTTGTGGTCTAATTTTTAAAGCATAAAACCATGATAAAAAAGCTTACATTATTACTATTAGCAGCAATGATTATGACAGATGTCGTTGCAGATTCACATCACAAAGTATTTCGCAACCCAGTAAATAGCAACTCTACTGTAAAGCCTATGACATACCGAGGCGGCATTACAGAGACGACATTGCTCAGTGAGGATTTTTCCAAATTCACAGCAGGCACAGACACAGAGCCTGATCATGTACGTCTTGACGATGCTACAACAGGTGTCATCAGCGATGAATATTTCAACACTCCAGGATGGAAAGGCAGCGAGGTTTATCAAGCTGGTGGATGTGCATACATCGGCTTCAGCGAAGAATACCAAGAAACAGGTATAATCATAACACCTTATATTAACACCCAAGGTGCTATCTACATCAATTGTCGCATGCGTACCGTCGACCCTGCCGGAGACGTGGTCGGATATAATATCGTTGATGAAAACATGGAATTATTGGATGCCAATGTCGACTTCTTCAAAGTCACAAATGAATGGACAAATGTTTCCTGGTTCACATCAGCTGGCGCAGAGAACTCACAAATCTACATCTATTCTTATAGCAAAAATGTCTTCATCGATGACATAGAAATAGTCTCTGTTCAGTTACCAACACCAACACTCCTTGAAGAAACAAATGTTGGCAAAGACTGTTTCACCGCAAACTGGGAAGCTGTTGAGAATGCCGACTCTTATATCTTCAAGCTCACTGCTGAACATACAGCAAATGCAAACGAGACATTCTACTACACAAACACTGGATTTGACAATGTCGCTTCAAATGGAACATTAGCAAATCCAGAGATAACAGCGGAGATGGAAGCTACAATAGACAACTGGCATATCTTCATGCCAGCCTTAATCAATGAGGCTATAGGATACACTGGCAAATATGCTAGCAGCGAAGTATTCGGAGCCATAACTTCTCCTGTCTTAGACTTATCATCAGATAACGGAAAAGTAAAATTTTCTTTCAAAGCTCATGCTGACATCAATGAAACATTAATAGTATCCCTGATAACTTCAGAATATGGCTATTATGATGTCGCTGACCAGAAAGACATCATTGTGGAAAAAGAAGGCTGGAATGAATATTCCGTAGAATTCACCAATGGAACCAACGATGCTTATATAGAAATTACAAGCTTCGGCTGGGGCGACGTATTCTTCGATGACATCAAATTATCACAATCAATAAAAGCTGGTGAGACAAAGACTTTAATAGTAGAAGAATTAGAAGTTGAAGACACTCACCACAAAGCTAATATCGACAACGCTTTCTTAAACGACATCTTATCATATCAGGTTGCTTCACGCAAGAATGTATATTCCACTGCAAACAATATAATCGGAACTATCGACAGCGAATACACTGATGCTAAGAGCGTAACACTTTCAGAAGAAGAATCACCTTCGACAGAGATAGTAAACATAGGAGATGGCACGGTCAACACATACTATGCACCTATATCAAATTACGGAAGTTCTGCCAACTTCTCCATCTCACAACAGATTTACACCAAAGATGAAATCAACAAAGAAAGTGGCAACATTAAAAGCATTTCTTTCCGCAACAAGAACGGCAATGCCAACACTCGTAACATCACCGTATTCATGAGCAATACCGAGCAAGATTCATACAGAGACAACCACGACTGGGTACTTATCAAAGAATCACAAATTGTTTTCAGCGGTGATTTCACATTCGGCACACAAGATGAATGGACAACAATAGAATTACAAAATCCTTTCGCATATAACGGTGGCAACATCGCAATAAGCATTTACGATGCTAGCGACAACGGCTTAGGTTATTCTGGCTATGACACATTCTACGCACATGTCACAGACACTTTGAGAGGTCTTTACAAAACAGCATCGGCTAAGATAAACATCTACAGCATAGAAGAAGAGCTTTATTGCTACGAACTCAAGACCAGCGTTTATGCAACTCCTGCAAATAAATATTACGTAAACGATATCAAGTTAGAATTCGGTGCTTCTGATGTCGTAGCACCTAGCGTACCTCAAAATCTCTCAGCTAATGCTGTTGACCAAACATCAATCTCATTAAGCTGGACTTCAGCTAAAAACGCTACCAGCTATAACGTCTACTGCGGAACAAATAAATTAGCCAATGTAACAACTACTTCTTATATAGCCGAAGGCTTAACAGCCGACACACAATACTGCTTCACAATAACATCCGTCAACGGTGAGACAGAATCTGAAAAGTCAGCAGAAGCCTGCGTAAAGACATTAAAAGAAGAACAAATTGAAGCACCTAAAAACTTAGAAGCTTGGGCACCTAGCCTTGAAGCTGGTGTTCTTTCATTGAAATGGGATATCGTAGCCGAAGCCACAAGCTATAACATCTATCGCGATAACGAATTCTTGGTAAATGTAAAAGAAAACACCTACAAAGACACAACGACCTACGATATTAAGAAAATATATTGCTACAAAGTGACAGCAATTTCCGCTAGCGGTCTTGAGTCAGAAAAATCTAACGAATCTTGTGCTCAGCCTCTTGCTTGCGTAGGACTTGAAGAATTATCATCATCTGTCAATATTTATCCAAATCCTGTAAACGACATGCTTTATATCAAGACTGATTTCGAGATTGAAGATGTTGTAGTTTATGATGTCTTTGGAAGACAACAAGACAACAAGACAACAGGACAACAAGACAATGTGACAATTGATGTCTCTAAACTTGATGCTGGAGTTTATTTCGTCAAGATAAAGACAGCAGAAGGTGAAATTGTCAAGAGAATCGTTAAGAGGAACTAAGGGTATGAGGATTTGAGGAATTAAGGAATTAAGGATTTGAGGGTATAAGGGTATGAGGGTATGAGAAATCCCTCAGTTCCTCATACCCTCAGTTCTTTAGTTCCGTAAAATAAGACAAATGAACATCTGCTGGCAACTTTTCACTACATTCCTAAACATCGGGGCTTTCACCATCGGTGGCGGCTACGCTATGCTCGACATGATAGAGCGTGCCGTAGTGAAACGACGCAAATGGATTGACAGCGAGGAGTTCTGGAATTCCATCGCGGTAGTGCAGACGCTGCCCGGAGTGTTCGCCGTCAACTGCGCACTCTATGTAGGATATAAAATCAAGGGAACCAAAGGAGCCATCGTCTCATGCCTCGGCGCGATGATACCTTCTATTGTCATCATGCTGCTCATCGCTATGTTTTTCACCGACTACAAAGACAACCCTACCATCGAGAGCATATTTAAAGGAATACGACCTTGCGTAGTAGCACTGATACTCTCTCCAGCGATAAAGCTATGCATCACTGCTAAAGTCAATTGGCTGACGGCAGCATTCCCCATCGCCACCGTGATTCTGATATGGTGGTTTAAAGTTTCACCAGCATACATTATCTTGTTTGCAATAATAACATGCCTCGCTCACGCGATTTTAATGAGGAATTGAGGATTTGAGGATTTGAGGGTATAAGGAATTGAGGAATTAAGGGTATAAGGGATTGAGGAATTGAGGAATTGAGGGTATAAGGAGTTAATTATGCATTATGAATTATGAATTGACATGATATATCTACAGCTGTTCTTAGTCTACTTAAAAATCGGTCTCTTAGGATTCGGAGGTGGTTATGCCATGCTTTCGATGATACAGTTTGAAGTCGTGGAGAAGCATTCCTGGATGACGATGAGCGAGTTTGCCGACGTCGTAGCCTTGTCGCAGATGACGCCAGGACCAATCTCCATCAACTGCGCCACATACGTCGGCTATCAGGTCGGAGGGATATTCGGTTCTTTGCTGGCATCAATTTCAATAGTATTACCATCTTTAATCTTGTTATATTTCGTATTAAGATTCTTGTTCAAAAACAAGGAGAACTTCATCATCAAGAACACCTTGAAAAACATGAAGCCATTCATAGCAGGCTTGATTTTCGCAGCAGCCATGCTGATGATGAACAGCGCCAACTTCCCTGATGTAGGATTAGGAGAAAACAACATCAGCATCATAATATGTGCAGTGAGTTTCGTCTGCGTTTTCTTCTTCAAGGTCAACCCGATGATTTTAATAGCGATGTCGGGTGTTGCAGGAATCATATTCTTTTAAAAAACAGCTCGTACATTTTGACCATAGCATCTACGACTGACCGCTACGCTACATTTACCAGAATATATATGCAGATTGGTAGCTAAGTAACTATCTTCACCAGGGTCTGAAGACCAGCAATACATACTACTAGAGCTGTAAGCTGAATATCCATAATAATAACCACAAAGAGGGAAGAAAATACTTTTACCATTAATTTTTGATGTCACCCTATAGCCAGCCACTCCATTTTGTGTCGTTTCTGTAAAGGTACAGTTATCTATCAATTCCACCATTTCGGATTTGGTTGGCAACCTCCAGTTTCCGCCCCACTTTGCTCTGGCCACATCATATTGAGCATTGCCCGATATGTCATCCATAAGCATACCACCTGTAACATTGTTTGATTCAGAATAATAATCTTTAGTATCTATCTCACCCCAAGCATAATATCCACCTTTTGCTTCTGGAGAATATGCTCCTACATTACAAGTAGCCCATTTTACACTTAATCCCAAATCGACATATTTATGACCGGCATAAACCTCCGCATCCTCTGGGAATTCGTCTATTTCATTAGTATTCACAACAGCCCTCACACTTCTTCCATAATACCTATTATAGCTAGACATATTATGAGGAGGGTTAGTCTCTTCTAAATATAGATGATATGAGTCATAATATCCCGGTTCCGGCGTTGATGACCAATAATCGCAGCTCACACCTTCTCCAATTGAATTGGCACCGTTTATATAACCTGCTGCTGGCAAGAATATCTGGTTGCCATTAGGTCCCGTGACAAGGCATCCTTTCACACCATTTATTTCTGTCATTTCCCAATCGCAATATTCCAACAACTCCTCGAATTCAGCACAAGTAGGCATTCTCCACGAGCCTCCCCATTTACTTCTTGCCACATCATTTCCCGAATCAGCAGAAAGACCGTCACTTATATACTTTCCATAAGTATCACTGTTAGTATTATTATATTCCGATTTAGACTTTGTCTCGCCCCATGCAAAATGGTCTCCGTATTCCTCTGGAGAAGACGCGCCTATGTTACATGTAGCCCACAGCAAACAAGATGGCAGTCCTAAATCAACCACACCATATCCCTCATATAAGATATCTCCTTTCTTTAATACATCATCTTTCTTACATCCTGAAAAAAAGAAAGTTAATACAAGTAATAATATTATCGTTTTCTTCATTTCTGTTTTAGTTTAAAGTCCTTAATTCATTTTTTCCAGTTAACGCCCAATCCTAATTTCACTTCAGCCGTCTTAAAATTAGTTGTCACAATATCGACGCTTAATGTCTTATGGTTTAAATTCAACTGCAAGCCAGCCATGATGTCTGCTCCGACATTTGAATCAGGGGAATACTTATACCAGTTGCCGTCTGTCGCTTCCCAGCATTTCGTTCTCATGCCGAAGCCAGCACCTACTCTGCCACATACACGACTTCCAATTTTAAAGATAAAACCACCGACGGCAGATAGTCGTGTCGAAGTATTTTCTCCTGTCAGTATTACCAAACCTTCATTTTTTCCAAATGCAGAATATACTTTAAAATCACGACTTGCCATAAGCGAGGCGAACCATCCGACTCTGTCGAACGTACCGATTGTCAAGCCATATGAATGTTGCGGAGAAGAAGCATAAGCCCAGTTCAATGTCAAGAAATTAACACCAGAAGATTTATTATCAGACGAGGAATTAGTGTTTGATGAGACAACACTTGATGAGACTTTTTTCTTATTGACTTCAGCCTTAGCTATTTTTTCTTTATAAACCTGCAATGTCTCATTAAGCTTCAAGGTCTCACCTTTCGTTATAGTGATGTTTTTAGTAAGAGTAGAATAGCCTTCTTTTTTAAGCTGTATTTCATGAATTCCAACTGTTATATCCGTTATAACATCATTAGTTTTTCCACAATACTTACCATCGATATAGATGTCAGCTTCTGTAGGCACACTACTTATAACCAAAAAACATCGCTCTGGATTCAGTTCCACATACTGCAGCACCATCTCATAAACGCAGTAGTCACATAGGCTCTCAGGAAGTAAATATTTATAAGTTCCAAAATCAGGATGCTTGATTTCTATAAATGTTGCAGGGTCTGCAGAGATATAAATCCACATCTGCCCTGTACTTGATTTCTTGACAATCTGCGTCTCTCTATTACCTTTGAAAACAAGACGCAGTCTCTCTTGTTCTGGAATATTCTCTGTAGATATTTTTATCAAAGCCATAGGAAGGTCATTGCCGTCGGTGTATTCCAATTTATCCTCAATCACACCTCCAGGGACATATTTGAAAGACCCTTCTTTGACTTGAAGTTGCGAGAAAGCATTTAAAGATATAAACGCAAATAATACAAGTAAAAACTTCTTCATAATGAATTTATATTGAAACAACAAATTTATAAAAAATTCAAAATCTCAAAAATTCAAAATCTCAAAATCTTTGTAAGAATTAAAAAGCTCTTAGTTCAACAGCCAATAGCCTTAGTTCAAAAAAAAATTCCTAATTCCTAATTCCACATTCCTAATTTTTCACTACCTTTGCGTTTCACGAAATTTTAAGGAAAGCGATATGGAAAACAACGAGTTGGATTTTGTAAACATACCTGTATCAGAAGACTACAACGAAGAAAGTATCAAGCATCTGGAGTGGAGCGAGCATATCAGGACACGTCCTGGCATGTATATCGGTAAAGCTGGCGACGGCTCTGCTCACGATGACGGTATCTACATCCTTCTCAAAGAAATCATCGACAACTGTATCGACGAATACGTCATGGGCTTCGGCAAGTCGATTGAAATCAGCATCATCGACGGCACAGTGAAGGTACGCGACTACGGACGCGGCATCCCACTCGGTAGTCTTAAAGACTGCGTCGGTCAGATGAACACCGGTGGCAAATACGACTCTAAGGTCTTCAAGAAATCTGTAGGTCTCAACGGCGTCGGTACTAAAGCCGTCAACGCTACATCATCACATTTCAGAGCACAGGCATATCGCGACGGCAAGACCAAATACGTCGAATATTCCAAAGGCAAACTCGTGACAGAATCAGAAATCATCGACACCGACCAGAAAAACGGTACCGAGATGACATTCACTCCCGACAAGGAAGTGTTCGGTAACTACCATTATATCATGGAATATGTCGAGGAGATGATTTGGAACTACGCCTTCCTCAACAGTGGACTCGCTCTTTATCTCAACGGACAGAAATATCAGGCTAAGAACGGTCTCTACGACTTGCTCCTTCGTAAGATTGGCGGCAAAGAAGAGACATGCGCCTACCCTATCGTACATATCAAAGAAGGCGACTTCGAATGTGCTTTCACTCACTCTAACCTGACCTCCAACGAAGAATATTTCTCCTTCGCCAACGGTCAGTACAACCCTCTAGGCGGTACTCATCTCAACGTATTCCGCGAAGCGATAGCAAAGACCATCAGAGAGTTCTATAACAAAGACTACGAGATTTCAGACATACGCTCATCTTTGGTTGCAGCCATAAGCATCAAAGTCATGAACCCTGAATACGAAGGTCAGACCAAGACCAAGTTCAGCTCAACATTGATGGAACCAGATGGCGTGACAATCAGAGTATATATCACCGACATCATAAAACGTCATTTCGACAAGTTCTTGCATATCAACTCTGAGGTAGCAGAAGCTCTTATGCGTAAGATTCTCCAGAACGAGAAAGAACGTAAGGGCATGGCTAACATCAAGAAACTAGCCAAAGAAAGCGCGAAGAAAGTCAGCCTCAACAACAAGAAACTGCGTGAATGTCGTATCCACTATAACACAAATCACGAGAAGAGACTGGAGACCACCTTGTTCATCACCGAGGGTGACTCAGCATCTGGAAGCATCACAAAGAGCCGCGATGCTCAGACACAAGCCGTCTTCAGTCTTAGAGGTAAACCTTTGAACTGCTTAGGATTAACAAAGAAAGTCGTTTATGAAAACGAAGAGTTCAACCTATTGCAAGCAGCTCTCAACATCGACGAGTCAATAGAAAACTTAAGATATAACAATATCGTTATCGCAACCGATGCCGATGTCGATGGTATGCACATCCGACTTCTGTTGCTCATCTTCTTCCTTCAGTTCTACCCTGACGTGGTTCGTGACGGACACCTTTATATCTTACAGACACCATTGTTCCGTGTAAGAAACAAGAAGAAGACCATCTATTGTTATACAGACGAAGAAAGAGTCGAAGCAATAAAGAGTTTAGGAGCAAATCCTGAAATAACTCGATTCAAAGGTCTCGGTGAAATATCACCAGACGAGTTCAGTCATTTCATAGGTCCTGGCATGAGACTGGAACCAATCATCTTACGCCACGACTCAAGCATCATGGAACTGCTGAAATTCTATATGGGAGGTAAGAACCCACCTGAGAGACAGAAATATATCATCGACAACCTAAGAATGGAAGATGATACAAACATCGATAAACTAGAGCTTATTGGATGATTTTATTAGAACTTTAGAAATTTAGAACTCTAGAACTTTAGAATTTTAAGAATAAAAAAAACTCAGAAAGATTTTTCTGAGTTTTTTATGGTAATGTTGCAAAAAATGGTTGGTAATTGAGCGAAGAAAAGACAGGTAACGCGCATACAAAACAGCCCAAGTTACTTGTCTTTTTTTATTCATATTTTAAAATTTACAACAAAAATTAGTCCCGTTAGGGACGATAGTTTCCAGGCAGGCGGTGGAGTGCGTAGCACGGAGCCCCTGCTTAAAATGATTGATTTACAATCCTAGTCCTGTAAGGACGACAGAAATTATATCTGTCGCACCTTCGGTGCTTTAATTTTTTTTGAAGTGAACCCCAAAGTTTGGACAAAAAACTTTGGGGTTCACTTTATTTTACACCGATTAGACTTCTTTTTATTGTTACAAATAGTCCTATTATGCAGATTGTATATCTGATATCAATCCTCTCACACGTTTTAGAAGGTCATTCAACTTCAAATACAAATCATTAACATTCTGTATATTGTCATTTATCGAATCTATGTCTTCATCAATCTTTTCAATATACGGATCCAAATTATTTTGCATCCATGTATCTGTTGCTTTATTATATTCCAAATCTATAACCTTAGATGCATCTAAAAAACACGTACGTATTTCATTACGTCCTTCTGCCAATTGCTGTTCCATTTTAACTTCTTGACGATCATTGTAGATTTGCAATCCTACTGTCAAAACTGAACCTACTACACCAACTATCCTGAATCCATTTGCTATATTTTTTGTCCAACGAACAGCTTGCCATGGCTTAAACTTATGACCAAACAGATGACCAACTTTAATAACGACATCATGAAGTTTTGAACCTGAATAAGCGCTGGTTTTGAACAATGACATTAATCCTGTTCCAGCATTTGCACCCATTGACATAGAAGCAATCTTGGTACCGAAATCACGCATAACCTCACCCGCTTTACCAATATTTTTTGGGGTTTTATCGGAAATATCAATTTGTTTGACCCTTTCTTCTATTGCAATTTTCAGATCACGGGCAAATTCCTTATTTTCAAGTTCTTCAATTTTCTTTTGTAAATTTCCAACCTCAACATTAATCAGTTTTTCTATATCACCTGCAAGTTTTTCCGCGCACTTATCGACTTCATTCTGTCTATCTACTAACATTCTATTAACCTCGTCATTATTTTGTGCACTTGTCAGTTTGTTGGCAATCTGATTACCCCACTCTCTAATTTGAGATGAATTCTCGTCAACGAGTGTACCAACCTTCTCTTTAATACGTCTCTTTGCATCCTCCAACAAACACCTTTTCTCATTTAATAGATGAATAGATCCATCTACAATAAAATCTCCTGTTTTCCAGTCAGTCACGATATCAGAAAGTATCTTTTCCACCTCATAAAGAGAAGTCGTACAAGAACCAAGCAATCTTTTATCAGAAATAAACTGATTCAAATTGTCAGTGAAATTCTTCATGCCACTTTTGACAATTAGATCATCATGATACTTTTCATATTTTGGCATTAATGCCCGATTATAATAATCTGTAGAAACAAACGACAAATACATATCTTTATCTGTATAAGGACTTATGACAGGTAAAATATCTTTATTCAATAAAACATCTTGTTGTTCCTTTGTGTTGCCTTTAGCCGTTTTATCCATTTTATTTACAACTAGCATCATCTCGTGCCCTTTACCTTTTTCATTTATTAATTTTCTAAAATGATGGGCAAGATGATCCGAAAAGCCTTCAGCTGTAAGAACAAATACGATCAAGTCTGCCTTCGCCAATTGCTCATATGTTATAGCATCATGGTCTGGCCTATTTTGAGTATGTATGCCTGGTGTATCTGTAACATAAACGCCTTCCCAATCAAAAGATTGACATTCTTCAGTTGTTATACCACCACCAACATCCAATTTTTTCCCTGTAAGAATCGATAATAATGATGATTTACCTGCACTATATTGACCTGCAAAGACTACGTTAACACGCTTGTCTTTATATAAACTTGTCGGTATTTTTCTTACTAACGACCTCAACGAATCATCATTCGTTTGCTCCAAAGTACGCCTAACATCATCAAATAGTGCAATAGCTTCTTGATTGTATTTTTCAAAATAAGTACATTCCATATGCTTATCTCCTAATTATATGAACATTTAATATTTGCTGTAAAAGAAAAAGATTGATATTATCTTCTTCGCTATAATTCTTATTTATATCAACATACACTATATTTTGGTTAAATCCATCATTATTGATTGTTTTGACTTTCATAGGTACATTCAAATGAAAATAGCAACACAACACACGCAGTTTGTCATATATATTACCTGAAAGTGACTTTCTAAACACACGTACCTCTTCTTTATTTCCAAGCTTCTCTGAAATTTTTGAAGAATAACTAGTTACTATTTTATCAGAGCTGCCTATTATAGTTTTTTTGCCAGGTATACGTGCAACAAAATCAATATGATCCAACACCAAACCTTCAACGCCAAGATCATACAATGCTGATAGAATAATAGATTTTGATATATCAGAATGATGTTTAAGATATTTCAGTCCCAACTCTCTTTGACTATTGGCAAGAGTAAGCAATGTAGTTTCAATAACACGAAGTCTGCCATAGGAATCAGTCAACAAACCAGACACTATATTTGATTGAAATGCTTTATACACATTATCCTTTGTTGCAATCTTGCTCTTATTCAAACTATATCTCAACTTATTTTCCGTTTCAACACGTGCTTTTCTTAATTTATTCTCTCGAGAATCACTAAGCCATGAAAAAATGCCAAACATTAAAACTGCAGCACCAGCTATCCATCCGACGACTGGAACATTTACTAAAACTGCTATAGCACTAAAAACACCCGCTACGCAACTCGACCATTGCCAAGTTTTTTTCCAATCATGAATTTTAGTGCCATATGTATGAAATTTAATATCTTTTAACAATTTACTTTTCAACATCAACTCTTTTTCAAATGCAGCGAACAATTGATTTATCTTATTCTCTGCCTTTTTAACACTAACATTATAACAGTTTTGTGTTTTAGCATCGACATTAAAAGAGTTCAAATGCTTCTCCCATAAAATTTTAAAATTTTCTTTTTCTATATTATCCTCAACAAAATTTGGAACTGTTGATATAATGTTATCAAATATTTGTTCTATTTTATTTAACAACGATGTTCTTTCTTCTACAACAAAATCTTTTTGCCACTCACAGAACTCATTCACCTTTTCTTTTGCAATACGATACTGATGATACGCAATGGAACTATTCTCAAATAATTCCAGATATTGATTATACAAAGGTATATCTATAATTGAAAAGAAACACTTTCTCCTAAAAGACACACCATTATTAATGACTATTTTAACAATTTCTCTTTCTATTGACCCAAACCTACTTGCCTTAATCAACGCCAGGCGTTTTGAGGCATACTCTTTTTTATTGGCCAAATATCTTGCTTGAAGTTGAGCAATCTTAATTTCAATGTGCTCGTTGGGAAGTTTATCTTTAACAAAATCATTGAACTGGTCAATAATCTCATGAATACTTCTATCATCAAGGATTTCATTAGGATTATCCAAGAACATCTCCATATCTAGTTCATCATCAAGCGTTCTTTTTGCATTGCAAATACATATAATAGGTTTATCTTCTCGTTTAAGTCTGACCAACCATTCTGCTTCAGTTGCTTCTGGCTGTCCATCTGAAATCATAAACATAATAATATCCGCAGACTTTGCTGCTTCATATGCAATACGCTCATCAGCATCTCCTTGAAAAGCATCAAATCCTGGAACATCTATAATTGTCAATCCATTCCATTTGTACTTTCTAACATTGAGTGTTGTACGTTGCCCCCCTTTTCCTATAGAACTTCCATTTCCATTAGTGAGAATTTCCATCAAAGTACTTTTACCAACCTTCGTTCTACCAAACAAAGTAATATTAAATTCATTGGCCTCACTTACTTTCCTATCAACAAGGCGCTTAACATCATCATATTCATCAATAAATGTAGTCTTTATTTTTGTCAACTGTTCTGTCAAAGTTATGACCATCTCTGCATCACGCACCTTTTGCTTTGAAATCTCATTTATTGAAAGATCAAGATTCTTATTTGCTACAATTATTGACGTCTTTATAAAATCCAATATTTTGTATGCATCCTTTGAACTATTTTCAGCAACTTTCTTGCATTCTTTTATTGCACGAAAAAGTTCATCTTCCCAATTTGAATTATATCTCCTCCTTGAAATCATAGCAAAATTTTATTAATATTGAATCTTTCTCATTTTAATGATTTAAATTTAAAATCAAGATGCTTTACCGTTCTAAAAAAGTACTTCAGGAAATTATCATATTGCCATTCATCACCATGTTTAGTAGATGTTGGATGATACGTATCTACCACCAATACATTATCACTCTTAGAGTAATACACCCAACCCTCTGACACATCAATCAATTCAAGATCTGGATATGCATTTTTAACCAGTTCTTCAACTATTATATTATGTTCATTTCGGTTACCACAACAAACTATAACATTTGCTTTATATATCTTAATTTGACGTATAAGAAATTCAAAATCTCTAGTGATGTAACGCTTAAGTTCAGTATCACTAACACTACTTTTTCCATTGGCCATTTTGCAGTTAACTCTAACTAATGGAGCATTTTCATAATAAACTGCAAGCTCCTCTGAATGCTCTTTAACGTATTCAAATGATGGAATATCAGTTTCACAAGTAGATTTAAGCAATCCATACACCCATCTTTTAAGTTTTCTATATAAAGAAATGTCAAGATATTTAACTACTGGAGAACACCTTTGATTTTCTGGAACATCTTTTCTTCCACAATTTTCTTGTCTTATATCCCAAGAACATTCTTCATCATTCAAATCTTTTGTAAGAATCATAATTCTTACTTTTGAATTCTTCCACAATTCCACCTCATTACCTTCCTGACGTTTCCATTTACAATAACCATCATATGGTTCATGCAACGAAAAATCACCTCTAAAAAGAAGTCCACCATTAATTGCGAAATCATTACCGACAACATTTTCCCATTCAATAAACAGTTTATTTTCACTATTTTTCATATGAATATACGTTATTATTTTCCACTACATTCTATTATAAATTTCAACAATATAAGGCAATGATTCTGACAATACTTTGTCGTATCTTTCAATACCTGCATCAACATCATTCAAACGTCCATAAGAACAAATATCGGCATATCTCATTTGGCGAATTCAACTTGCAAATGCAATCGAATTCTAATTTATTAATATTGAATTAAATTTATCATTTGGTGTGAGATAACCGAGTCGCTTTCTGGGTCTATTGTTCAGTTTGTTTTCAACCCAGCTGACAAACTCGTCAGTTATTTCACTGAAATCCGTTCCTTTAGGGATGTATTGCCTGATAAGTCCGTTCGTGTTCTCATTGGCACCACGTTCCCAAGAATGGTACGGTTTACAAAAATAGAAAGAAATTTTAATTTCTCCGCTATTTCCTGATGTTTTGCAAATTCTTTTCCATTGTCTGCCGTTATCGTATGTATCAAATCCTTTACAGGCTGCAACACTTCGATGGTCTTCAAGGCTAATGGGGCGGCATCTTTCCCCGAAAGTTTGCGGATCCAGACCTTGGAAGCAAGCCTGTCATTGATGGTGACAAGCGCACTCTTATGGTTGCTTCCTATTACTGTGTCTATTTCCAAATCTCCAAAACGCTGTTTCAAGTCAACGATTGAAGGGCGTTCTTCTATATCAATACGGTTGGGGATATATCCCCTTCCTGTATGTGTGTTTCCACGCTTGTTGTACTTCTTCCCTTTTCGTCGAAGGTTCTGGTACAGAGTACCTTTCTTACGCTTGTTATCCCATATCCATCGATATATCGTCTCATGAGAGACCATGGCAAAACCTTCCACATTACTACGTCCCTTTATTTGTTCAGGGCTATAACCTTCTTCTAATAAAGATATGATTCTTTCGTGAAGACAGGCTTGCGCCCACGAAACTTCAAGCGTGTTTCATATTTACGTTGGGCAAGTTCGTAGTTGTATACACCATTTCTCAGATCACAATTCTTGCGTAATTCACGACTGATGGTACTGGTGCTTACTCCTATGGCCTTGGCTATATCTTTTCTGCTCTTTCCTTCTTGTAACATCAAAGAAATTCCATATCTTTGCTCTCGGGTTAAGTGTTTCATCTTTACAACTGATTT
>JAZRNQ010000210.1:0-24352 GCA_045648285.1 Bacteroidales bacterium
GCGTTCTCACCTTTTTTGTATAAGTCGCAAAGCTGTTCTTTGACGTCATCGTCTATCCAAGCGATAAACTTCTGACCTTCATATTTCTGTTTTACCAATTTGTCGAAAGACACCATTTCTTCAACGAGCGGCATCTTCGACTTAACAGACTGTTTCATCGCTGCTACAACGATTTTCTTGAAGCGTTCCACATTAGCGACTCTACGTTCTGAATGATATGATGAAAACAACTTCACTTCATCGATACCTATTTCAGTAGCTTTCTCAAGGAACCATTCCGTTCTCTCATTGAGTTTAGTAGGAGCTATAGCAATAGACACTTTGAAATCTCTAATATCGTAGCCTTGTCTCTGATTCGACAAGTCAGCCATAGCTCTTTTAGGATGAGCATCTATCAGCTCAGCATCATAGAGGCTTCCGTTTCCGTCAGTCACACAGAAACGATCTCCTTCCTTCATACGAAGTACTTTAACAATATGTTTCGACTCCTCTTCAGGAAAGGAGATTGTTCCCAATTGTGCGTCTGGTAGATAAAAGACATTCATCTTTTTATGATTTACATTTTTTCAGGCATTGAAATTCCAAGCAATCCAGAAGCATTGCGCAACAATTTAGCAGTCATGTCAGCCAATTGAAGTCTGAATTCTCTGCGTTTTGCGTCATCTTCTTTCATGATACTACATTCTTGGTAGAATTGATTGAAGTCTTTCGCCAAGTCATAGATGTAGTTAGCAATCATAGCTGGACTTCTGTTGATAGCTGCTTGCTCTAATAATGCTGGCCAGTTGTATATGTTAACCAACAACATCTTTTCCTTAGCATGCATATCTGTAACAGGTATCTCATCACCGAAAGTAATACCATTATCTTGAGCTTTACGTATCACCGAGCATATACGCGCGTGTGTATATTGAATAAACGAAGCTGTATTACCATTGAAATCGATTGACTCTTGTGGGTCAAACAACATTGTTTTCTTAGGATCGACTTTCAAGATAAAATACTTCAAGGCGCCGATACCAATCATATCATACAAACGATTTGATTCTTCCTCTGTAAGGCCATGAGCTTTGCCAAGTTCCTCAGAAACACTCTTTGCTGTCTTTACCATTTCGTCCATAAGGTCATCAGCGTCAACAACAGTACCTTCACGAGACTTCATCTTACCGTTTGGCAACTCAACCATACCGTATGAAAGATGTTCAATATCATTACCCCATTCATATCCCAATCTCACGAGTACTCGTTTCAACACATCAAAGTGGTAATTCTGTTCATTACCTACAACGTATATAAGTTTCTTAGGTTGGTATTCTTCATAACGCAACTGAGCTGTACCAAGATCCTGTGTCATATACACTGATGTTCCATCTCTACGGAGCAACAATTTTTCATCAAGACCTTCATTTCTCAAATCGCACCATACAGAACCGTCTTCACGTCTGTAAAGGACATTCTTTTCCAATCCTTCATTAACAGTCTTCTTACCTAAAAGATATGTCTGTGATTCATAGTAAATCTTTTCAAATGCAACACCGAGACGATTGTAAGTAACATCGAATCCGTCGTAAACCCATTGGTTCATGGTTTCCCACAACTGACGAATCTCCTCATCACCAGCCTCCCATTTTCTTAGCATCTCGCGTGTCTCTTGCATCAATACTGAATTTTCTTCAGCTGCTGCTTTTGCTTTTTCTTTCTCTTCATCATTAAGCTCGTCGTAATTTGCTGGCAACAACTGTTTTACTTCTTCCTTATAATGCTTATCAAACAAGACATAGAAGTCACCGATGAGATGGTCGCCCTTCTTACCTGTTGATTCAGGAGTGCAACCTTCGCCCCACTTCTGCCATGCAATCATACTCTTACAGATATGAATACCTCTGTCATTTACAAGATTAACGCGAACTACATTCTCACCATTAGCTCTCAATATTTCAGATACACTCCATCCTAAAAGATTATTACGGATATGTCCCAAGTGCAGAGGCTTATTAGTATTAGGTGATGAATATTCTACAACAATAGGGCTACCTGTAATTTGCTTTCTTCCGAACATTTCATTTTTATGATTTTCAGCAAAGAATGAAAGCCAATAATTATCTGAAATCAACAGATTAAGGAAACCTTTAACAACATTGTACTTTGAAACGATTTCACTTTCTGCTACAATCTCTCTACCTATTTCATCTGCCATCACTTCTGGTGACTTTTTCGCCATCTTGACAAATGGGAAAACTACCACAGTCAAATCTCCTTCAAACTCAGGACGTGTCTTTTGAAAATTAATCTGTTGTACAGGTGGTTCCTGTCCGTATAACTTTGTAAATGCATTGACAAATAGCTGTCTCAAGATTTCTTCTAACATATTAGTCTTTATTTAATTTAAGGCACAAAGATAACAAAAAAAACTCTTTATTAAACCATTATTCTTTATTAAAAAATAATGTCTTGAACAAGCTGTAACTGAATGGGAATGTTATCACTTCTTCCAGATATGGCTTAGGATAACAGTCCAGCCATTCTCCTGGTATCATCTGAAATATATTTCCGACAACATACAGTCTGAAATCATCCACAAAAACACCTTTCAATTCACAAATATATTCAAAATCCGGAGTCTCTGGTATCTCTGTCAATAGATCATTAAGTATCGAATTCTTAAGTTCCTTAGCTCTTTCATCCAAAGCGTCTTCTCCAATCCCTGTCTCATATATATACGAAGACAACAGTCTCTTGGCAATAACACCTAGCATTTTAAGATCAAAGCCAACGTCTTTAAATTTCATTGATGATAAAAACGGCTGTCCGCTAAACCAGCACCCCATTCCGTGCGCTGCAATCGATGTTAATCCGTGAGCGAATTCTCTATGACTGCTAGCCTCAAAAAAACTTTCACCATATTGCGTTTCTGTTGGTTCGTTTATATACGTATACATAAAACTCTTCACAAGCCCACTACCCAATCCATAGTGCGATGCCGACTTCACGCTATTCCAATCATCGCCACTGAATTCAAAGTCACCATCTCCGACATTAACCATACAATTAACTCCAGACACCAAGCCTTCAGTGACTGCACCTACACCCACTTGCAAAAACCAAGACTGTCCCATTGTATACTCCGTCAAGAATCCTTTCACGAAACCTACACCAAACAACAATGCAGCTTCACCAAACGAATCTATGTTTCTAGCATTAAACACTAGATTAGCAGCTCCACCAACTACACCAAATGCTATACTCTCAACAAACTCTCCTGTAGGGTCGTGATATCTAAGAGGATTATTCATGCAGTAACTATACCTATTAAAACTTTGTGATGACTGCGGAACCTGAATATTATTATCCGGACTTAACATCATAGACAACAACGGGTCATACATCCTTCCATTCATATTTATAAGACCAAAATCCCATAAATGCTCATGACCAGTAAAACCTCTATCATATAACATAGACATATCTTCAACACCTTCACTCCAATTTTGGGGACTACGCAAATTTCCCCATGCATCAAAACTCAATTCCTGCAACACTTCGCCAGACTCATTTGTTATAACATTCCACGACCCGAGATGATCTTTATGAATATAATGAATCTGCTCCTCACCATCATCAACATGTACAGCAAATACACCCATCGGACCTTCTATATATGTCAGAACTTTAGTTATTCCATCTTCTTCTATATATTCGCAATCGCCGGCATATCTTTTCCTCATCATTTTATCTCCAATATTATATTGCATGAATATCCTTTCATTATCAAAGCCATAATTTATTGACAAAGTCTTATTTTCATCTTTAACGGCAATAACATTATCATAAGTTGAATATTCTATATTCTGATTAAATCTTTCATATATCCTTTCATCATCAGACTTTGCACTTACAATAGCATTCAACTTATTATTTGCATAAACTGTATTATATAACACTTTTACACCATTTACCTCCTTGTCTCGGATATTACCATTTTCACGATAACTTACCTTTCCTTTTACCTCTCCATTTAATATTATTTTATCCAATCTGTCATATGAATCATATTCAAATTCCTCATAATTATTGTATGCATCACATCTGTATATTAGATTTCCGACACCATCATAATTGTATGACATATTCTGGTACACAACATCGGACATCTTTGTCTCTATATTTTCAACAGCACCATGATATTCATTATACAAGCACTTGGTCTTAATACCATTACCTAATTGAAATTCTGTTATATGACCCTTGGAATCCACATCTTCTGTCCTCCACAGCACCAAATCTGTTTTGGCATCGCATACCATTTTTTCATATCCTGCATTAGAATATCTCTTCAACACACAAAATCCTGAAGGATATAAAATTGTCTCAACCCTATTAGCAGCATCATACGAATACGTTGTTTTAAAACTCTTCCCATTTATTGATTCTATGGTGTATGCCAATCTAAATTTATCATCATGAACATAATCAATACTATGACCTCCAGACGATGCTACACGCTTTAATAAACCATCATAACCTTTATCACAACTATACTCCCATCGCACAACCCTAATTGTATTGTGTTGCAAATTATTTTCTTTTCTTTGCATCATCCTACCCAACACGTCATATTCAATATCTATCACATATTGTGCGTTAGATATTTTTTTGACATTACCAAGCGCATCATATCTATATGACATCTGTCCATAATTAGGATCATGAACTAAAGTCTTATTTCCTCGGCCATCATAAGCCAACGATATTCGAGAATTTCCATTTTCTCCTATTTGAGCTGATTTAATCTTTCCGTTACTATAATATTCGTATTTAATTCTCTCACCTCCATTATCAACAACACTTGTCAGCCACCCCATGAAATTATAAGACTCTTTCTTATATTTCTTCTTCGCATCATATGTTGTATATTCTGTTTGAACATTATTACCGTCATACATATAAGCGATTTTATTACCATTCGGATATACAGTTTCCACAATTCTATTGTATGCATCATAAACATGCGAAACAAACATCTTATTCTCATTTTCATAGTACGGATATGATTCACGTATAAGATTCCCATAATCATCATATTCTTTATCAACAAAAACAGCTTCCCCATTTAAATCAAATGTAATATTTCTAAGTTCAGCTCCTGTTTTATGATAAAAAACAATAGTTTCTGCCTTGCCAACGCTTTTCTCCCATGAATAATAAGCAGAGTTTTCAGGGGCATATTTGTTATCATCGGACCAACGTAAAACATTTATAGTTTTCATCCCGTCTGGCAATGTCACAACACTTTCTATTCCAAAAGGCTTTCTCTTAATACGGCTAATCTTATTATTGTAATCTATTGTCGACTCCAACACACCAAAACTATCGTCATACTTACAAGCCACCTCTCTTCCTATTTCATCAATAGTCTTTGTTTTATACCTATATCTATAATTGACACCATACTCTGACTTTAAAATCTTATCTTTTTTCAATGATGGTGATGATATTATTTGCTCAACTACATTTCCGACAATATCATATTTATATTGCTTCACAATTGTCAATGAATCACTAGCATCAGCATATACGTTTGGAATCATCGTTTCCTTTATAACTCTAAAGGGATTTTCTGTATCATATTCCATCAAACAAACATCACCTATAACATCATTATCTTTTCCACTTACACATTTAGTAATCTTCTTGGGTCTATTTACAATCCATCGGACAATATCATCATCATACTCCACTCCAGTCTCTTCATAGTATTGACAATTATCAGAAACAGATGTCCATGTGCCATCATATCCTTTTCTTGTCATTTTCAATTGAACTATATTGTCATACTTCCCTTCCACAGGCACATCGGACTCATAAATATTAGTAGTAACAACATTTTTTAGAAGCACATCTTTTTTATCCACATCAAAAGAAATCTCCATATCTAACGACAACATAGGTAATATAACTTTAGGGTTCCTATTACAAGAATACTTTTTATACTCTAAATAACGCTCTTTCAAAAGCTGACTCTCTCCTTTATACATTTTTTCTGATGTCATCAATGGTATACAATTATAATCCAAAGGTTCCAGACTATATTCCATTATATGTTTATCAACAAGATTATTATCCACATATGTCCTAATTGTCACATTTTCGAACCCCATGAACCCATGACCTTTTTTATGAACTAAAGCATTATGATAATTATATTTTTTTACTACAGACTTACCATTTACACTATATGTTTTTTGCTCTTTTAATGCCATTATCGGAACATTTCTTATGGTAACATTATAATTATTCACTTTACCATCACATGTATAAAAATCATTTTCACCTTTTGCTTTACACATGAGATAATCATAAGAAAATTCCATTATATTACCCAGACCATCAATTATTTTTTCAACATTATAATATGCCGAATTTGGGCACAACGACACCACATACGCTTTACTTGAAGTTAACGGATTTTGTGGCAGACCTGATAATATTGAAACATTCTCTTGAGGCAAAAATCTGCCAAGCTGAATTGTGTGATGAGAATAATTTATCGGCATATAATACCTTCTATTATACCTAAACATACATGTCGACCGTGAATCTTCGTACAAAGAATAGCCTATTTGTAAATAATAATTACCAGCATGGTTATTAAAGACCCCTACATCTGCCGTCCCATCACCATCAAAGTCAGCTGTTCTAATCGTCACCATTGGCTTTTGCATTTCTTTTAATGAATAACGATATTTATCTTTATCATTTAGCCTAATATTTTGTAATAAGTTATTTTTCAAGCATGGTATTGGAGAGTCAAATGAACTCCCTTTAGAAAAAGCAACATTCCATAGACTTGCCGGATCATAGTATAGCAAGTCAATCTTTCCATCGCCATTATAGTCATTCGGGAAAGCATGTATCCTGTTAGTCAACCCAGACCCACTACAATAACACTCCAACTTTAAACAAGAAGCATTCTTCAATCTATAAGTTTTATATCCATCCGTCTCTAATGCAAGCAGTTCACTAATACCATCTCCAGACATATCCATAACTATATAGTTATTTTCTTTTCCATTAATGACATTACTATCATCAATATCTTCACTAAATATTTTCCCATCTTTAAAATAAACACACTTTGCAAGTTCCTTATTTTTGTCTCCATCATACGCATCTATCAGCAAAAGAGAACATCTATCCTTATCAAGAAAATATCCAGGGAATAATGATATGGCATTCACATTAATATGATTCCATATATTTACAAATTTACCAGATGTCATAATACACACACCAAACTTTGCTATATCAAAATTACCCATATCATCATAATAAATTTCATATGGTATTATATCATCAACACCATCACCATCCATATCACAAACATATATCCATTCAAGGTTTTTAGCAAATTTAACTTTTGTCAAAGGGGATTCTGCAAACGAACCATCACCATTATTCAAATACACTTCACCTTCTATATTTTCTGCATAAGTATTTTGAACCTTATATGGTACTAGTAAAACATCAGAAAAGCCATCACCGTTAAAATCACCAACAAAAGAAGCTTTGTTAAATATATTTTTATCCAATTCATATTTTTTAAAACCATCAGAATTGTATGTTAACATTTTATCTTTTGAATTCCATATAATCTTTGTTGGGTTCACTTTAACACTATCTATGACAAGTTCTATAGAATTCAATCGATAGTGGAGATAATAATTATTTTCATAATAACCAGGCTCATAGTATTCAAGAGTGTATTCTATTATTTTTTTACCAGAATAGTTATTAAGTACTTCTATCTTACTAAGTATTTTCGCATTTAACACCTGTGATTCTTGAACATAACCTAATCTTGGGTCTGCTTTTTCATCATATTTAAATTTCACACTGTATGCTGGCAGAACATTAGCTTTCTCATTTGATGCATATTCTATACTTTTAATGTAAGACTCTCCTGCCACATTGTTTTCGTAATAATTATAAACAATAGAATTTCCATTTCTATCTGTAATTTTGTTCAGCAACCATTTTAGAACAACAGTATTATTTCCTTGAGGTTCCACTTTGGAATCTTCTGTCACACCATATTCCCATATAGTACCATCAGATTTTTGTATAATAAAATAACCAGGACCTTTTACAGATTCATTATAAGAAACTATCTTGTCAAAATTATCAACTTCTGTTTTATATTCTCCATCACCAATAGACATCAAGCGTTGACCATCCAAAGTATACCTATCATTCACATAATCAACATTGGTTACCTTCCCATCATGATATTCAGTCTGCCCTACACGTTCTATTGAAGACAGACCTAACAAATCCCAAGACCACCCTAGAAGACCATCTGTTCCTTGACTATTATATACTATTGACATTTTAGGTGTCATACCGACCAAAGCTTCTGGAAAATGAACATCGATAGAATAATTGGCAGCTCCTGTTACACCAAGATTTATAACTCCTGGTATTGATCCTACCACACACTTATCACCATTATCATTTCCACCATAAACTCCTGTTGCTGGAGGAAACACCGAATATCTATCAATTGACAAAGACATTTCATTATTCAAACTAGGATTATAATTAAATCCTGGTTGCAACTCTATATATGCAGTTGCCTGACATTTAAATGATTTATTTTCTTCTAACTTTTCATCCAATTCTATGGCAGTCTGCTGATATATTTCTTGTGCGTCTGAATTTATAACCCATAACACAAACAACATATAAATAACAATTCTCTTCATAGCTCTTACATTAATGTTTTATTACTATCACGCTTCTCGCATATTCATCACTGACAACTCTCAACAGATATGCACCTGCCGGTTTCTCCCTTATATCAACTTTTGTATTTCCTATAAAACTAAAGTTATTTACTAAAATTCCTCTATAATCATATAACGACATTTCATTCAATGCATCTTTATCATTTTGCATTTCTATTGTAAATACACCATTAGTAGGATTTGGATAAACAATCATTTCTTCACCATCATTTTCACATTGTTCTTTCTCTACAACAGTATCTGCATCTCCTCTGACATATTTTGTACAATCCTCTACTTTAAAGATAATTCTATTTCCATTTTTATCATAGGACATTTTAATACAATGCTGAGAGAACAAATCAATGTTACCAACAAGACATAGTAATCCCATTAGAAATAGCATCATATATTTCCGTTTCATATCAACCTCCTTTAATGATATTATTTAGACTGTAAAGACTCTATTATTTCTTGTTGACGTTTTACAATGGTATTTAATTCTATGGTATACAACGTAAGTTCTTCTATCTTCTTAAGAAGAACACCATCCATTTCAACCATATCATATCCATTATTCAAAACATTATGTTCTGATGGTATGTCTGGAAGATGACCATTTTCATCAATGAAACTCTTTACTTTTTCAATCGGGAGAAGTTTATAGTTTTCATCAAAGACAAAATCATACCATTCCGACACTTCTTTAACCATAACTTTTGTAGTTATAATTCCGCCAGATACCGATAATGCATAATCACTATCAGAAATACCCTCTGGTATATCAATAGCCACTTTTGCATTCATCAACACTTGATTTGCATCGAGATTGATTTGAGATTCCTTAGAAGATATTGACAATCCCGTATTTGGATTAACACTAATTAAATGATTCTCATCAAATAATTGAAGATATGCCTTTTTAGACATATTTGATGTTTCTATAAATATACCTGCATCTTCATTACTATCTGCTTTGATATGAAGTTTAGCTATAGGAGATGACACATTGCCAATACCGACTTTTCCTGTAGTGTTATAGCTGGTTGAATTCGAAACAAACAATGTGGGCAAACAACTATTAAATCCAACCATCAAACTGTTTGGAATATTATTCGTCAGCATTCTAGAATCAGTATTAGCCACACCTGAACCTATGACAATAGAATTAGCGGCTTGAGCTCTGACATACCTACCCATAGCTATTGTATTTGTCATGTATGATTTTGCAACATAACCTACAGCAAAAGAATATTGTCCTCGGCTTTCACATCCAGCACCAATAGTCGCCGAATAATTACCTAATGCAACATTTTTATATGTACCAGTTGCAGGTCCACATAAATCACAACCATTAATCTGAGCTTTTAAAAATCTTGGGAAAAAGGATAATACTATAGAAAGTATTACCAAATACTTGAATTTTGGTTTCATAAGAAAAAAATTTTGGGTTAATTTTGGTTAAATAATTTTATTTTGGCTTTTTTTGTAAAAATCATAAAACGTACATAAACAACACCTCCTTTCTACAATTTTTATTCTACAATTTTCCTTACAAAGATAATATTGAAATCATGCTTTGTCAAGCTTTTTTTTCTTAAAAAAAATTATCATTTTTTTGTTGTAAGAAAATAAAAAAATCATAACTTTGCATTTTGATGACACGTAATATAACATTATTAAATAGCAATGAGATAGGAGGTTTACAAAAGGGTAAATCTGGTAGCTTATTTCATTTATTTCAGACGGCTGTTAACCGTCTTTTTTTGTGTCTTTATGTTAATTTTCTTTATTATTTAACTCTAAATCAAAATCAACGATGTCTATTTCACTTAAAGACCGTAGCCTAATTTCTATTTACGACTACACACCAGAAGAAATCTGTCACATTCTTGACATAGCTGAAGACTTTGAAAAAAATCGTCTTCAAAACTTATTAAATGGTAGAGTTATCGCATCATTGTTCTTTGAACCTTCTACCAGAACAAGACTTAGTTTTGAAACTGCAATCCAACTTCTTGGAGGTAATGTTATTGGTTTCAGTAGCACAGCTGGAACAAGTGTTCAAAAAGGCGAATCATTGAAAGACACAATCATGATGGTTGCTAGCTATGCTGACCTTATCGTAATGCGTAACCCAGTCGATGGTTCTGCACGTTATGCTTCTGAAGTTTCTAAGGTGCCTATCATCAATGCGGGCGATGGTTCAAACCAACACCCTACACAATGTCTCTTAGACCTTTATTCAATCAGAAAAACACAAGGCACTCTCGAAAACCTTGAAATCACAATGGTTGGTGACTTGAAATACGGCCGTACAGTTCACAGTCTCGTTCAAGCTATGTGCAACTTCAACGCTAAATTCAACTTCGTATCTCCAGTAGAGTTAAAGATGCCTTCAACTGTAATTCAATATATTAAGAATGCAGGTCTCGAATATCATGAATATACAAGTCTTGAAGAAGTAATTCCTCAATCAGACATTATCTATATGACAAGAGTTCAACGCGAGCGTTTCCCAGATCCATTGGAATACGAAAAGGTTAAGAACGCTTACATCTTACGTAACGAAATGCTTGAAAACTCTAAACCTAACTGTCGCATCCTTCACCCACTACCTCGCGTTAACGAGATTCACACTGATGTTGATGCAAATCCAAAAGCTTATTATTTCCAACAAGCTCAAAACGGATTATTTGTTCGCCAAGCTTTGATAGCAGCAATACTTGGTCTTAAATAAATTTATTAACAATTAGATTTAAAAGTCATGGATAAGAGAAAAGAACTTATAGTATCAGCAATTGAAAACGGAACTGTTATCGACCATATTCCTGCAAACAAAGTTTTTGAAGTAGTTAAGATTTTAGACCTTGAACATTCAAAGAATTCTGTTTACTTCGGAACAAATTTAGACAGTAAGAAATATGGCAAGAAAGGAATTATCAAGATTAGTGATAAATTCTTTGAACCAGAAGATATCAACAAAATCGCTTTAGTAGCTCCAACAGCATCTCTCATTGAGATTAAGGATTTTGAAGTCATCAACAAACACAGCATCCAAATCCCAGATCATGTCAACAGCATCGTTAAATGCTTCAACCCTAACTGCGTGACAAACAAAGAAGGTGTTCCTACAAAATTCACTGTGATGAAAGATGACGAAGGCAATGTCAACTTAAAATGCCACTACTGCGAAAAGAGCACAAAACAAAAAAATATCGAGTTTATATAATTAAGAGATATAACATAAAAAAAGCTGACAAAAGTCAGCTTTTTTTTTATGCTTGTGCAGCAGGACCACCCATAGTAAATGGAGGTAATTTCTCATTAACGTCTTTTATTGGACCATGTGTTGATTCATATTTACTGATATTTTCAGCCAATGCCTTGAAAAGTCTTTTTGCATTTTGTGGAGTCAATATGATTCTTGACTTGACTTTTGCTTTTGGAGAAGCTGGCATTAACTTGATAAAATCAACAACGAACTCTGTTGGAGAATGTGCTATGATTGCCAAATTTGAATAGATACCTTCAGCAATCTCATCAGTTAATTCAATATTAATCTGATTCTTATTATTGTTATTATTTTCCATAATTATTAATTTAATTTTGACAAAGATAGTTTATTTTCTTCAAAAAAAATAGGCTGGCTTAAAAAACCAACCTATTTTTAGATTTATTTATTGAATTATTCTTCAACTACTGTTTCTCTTTCGCTGATTATTGGTTCATAATCTTCGCGAGCGCCGACGATTAAGTCATCATATTCGCGTAAACCTGTACCAGCAGGGATCTTATGACCAACGATAACGTTTTCTTTCATACCTTCAAGAGTATCTGACTTAGCGTTGATTGCAGCCAATGTCAAGACTTTAGTTGTTTCTTGGAAGGATGCAGCTGAGATGAAGCTTTCTGTTTGAAGAGCTGCTCTTGTGATACCTTGCAACACTTGGTGTGCTGTTGCTGGTTGAGCATCACGAGCTTCAACAAGTTTCTTATCTTTACGTTTCAAGATAGAGTTTTCATCACGAAGCTTTCTTACAGTAATCATCTGACCGTTTGAAAGGTTTTCTGAGTCACCGCAGTCAGTAACGACAACCTTACCGAAGATTTCGTCATTACATTCTTGGAATGTAAGCTTGCTGACGAGTTCGCCTTCGAGGAAACGAGTATCACCTGGATCATCGATTTCAACTTTACGCATCATTTGACGTACGATAACTTCGAAGTGTTTACCATTGATTGTTACACCTTGTGAACGATAAACTTCTTGGATTTCGTTAACGATAAATTCTTGAACTTTCATTGGACCTTCGATAGCCAAGATGTTAGCAGGTGTGATAGCACCGTCTGACAAAGGTTGACCAGCTTTCATGAAGTCGTTTTCTTGAGCAAGAATTTGTTTTGAAGTTGGGATAAGATAACTCTTTTGTTCACCTGTCTTAGATGTGATGACGACTTTACGGTTACCACGAACGAGTTTCTTTTCAAATGAAACGACACCGTCGATTTCAGAAACAACTGCAGGTTCTGAAGAGTTACGTGCTTCGAACAATTCTGTAACGCGTGGGAGACCACCAGTGATGTCGCCCAACTTACCTGTAGCGCGAGGAATCTTAACGAGCATATCACCAGCCTTAATCTTAGCACCATCTTCTACCATAATGTGAGCGCCTACTGGCAAGTCGTATGACTTAATAACCTCACCGTGTTTATCAACGATAGAGATAGAAGGGTTCTTAGAATACTTACGACCTTCGATGATAACGCGTTCGTTATAACCTGTTTGTTCGTCAGATTCGTTACGGAATGTAATACCTTCAACGATATTTTCGTATTGAACTTTACCTTGATATTCTGAGAGAATCAATGCGTTATATGGATCCCATTCGCAGATAAGATCGCCTGGGTTAACTTCAGTGTTAGGTTTAACATAAAGTTTAGAACCGTAGCGGATGTTAGCTGTTGTAAGAGCAACACCTGTTTTCTTATCGATAATTCTCATTTCAGCAGAACGACCAACTACAACTTGATATTCTTTTTGTTCGCCTGTCAATGGATCTACTGAATCTTCTTTATAATCAACGACACGGAGTTCATCGATTTCGAGGATACCATTATATTTAGCTTTGATTGAAGAATCGTCTGATGTTGTTGACGCTGTACCACCTTGGTGGAATGTACGCAATGTCAACTGTGTACCTGGTTCACCGATTGATTGAGCTGCGATAACACCAACAGCTTCACCTCTTTGAACGAGTTTACCTGAAGAAAGGTTACGTCCGTAGCAGTTTGCACAAACACCGCGTTTTGATTCGCATGTCAATACGGAACGGATTTCTACGCTTTCTATTGGAGATTCAGAGATTCTCTTAGCGATATCTTCTGTGATTTCTTGACCACCATTGATGATTAACTCACCTGTTTGTGGGTGGAAGATATCGTGAAGAGCAACGCGGCCTAAGATTCTGTCATAGAGTGATTCGATGATTTCGTCACCTCTACGTAATGCGCTAATTGTCAAGCCACGGAGTGTACCGCAATCTTTTTCATTGATGATGACATCGTGAGCTACGTCAACAAGACGACGTGTCAAGTAACCAGCGTCAGCTGTCTTCAACGCGGTATCAGCAAGACCCTTACGAGCACCGTGAGTTGAGATGAAGTACTCAAGAACTGACAGACCTTCTTTGAAGTTAGACAAAATAGGGTTTTCGATGATTTCAGCACCGCCTGAAGCTGATGACTTTTGTGGTTTAGCCATAAGACCTCTCATACCGCAGAGCTGACGAATCTGTTCTTTAGAACCACGAGCACCAGAGTCCAACATCATGTATACAGGGTTAAATCCTTGGTCATCTTTTGGAAGAAGTGTCATAACCTCTTCTGTCAACTTAGTTACAACGTGACCCCAGATGTCGATAATCTTGTTGTAGCGTTCGTTTGATGTGATGAAACCCATATTATATTCTTCACGGATAGCAGCTACTTCTTCGTTAGCTTCTTGGATTAATTCTTCTTTTACTGAAGGAACCAAGACGTTACCGAGGTTGAATGAGAGACCTCCTCTATAAGCCATTTCGTAACCCATATTCTTGATAGCATCCAAGAACTTGGTTGTTGTGGCTGTACCGAGAAGTTTCACCATGATACTGATGATATCACGTAAAGCTTTTTTATTTAACAATTTATTGATAAATCCGAACTCTTTAGGAACGACCTCATTGAAGAGAACGCGACCTACTGTTGTTTCTATCTTTTCGTTTACGAGAGTGCCATCATCTTTACGAACGTCAACGTTAACATAAATGATAGCATGCATATCGACTTTCTTCTCATTATAAGCGATGATAACTTCTTCTGGTGAGTAGAATGTTTTACCTTCGCCTTTAACAGGATGGTCTGGAGTGCTCTTACGTGGTTTTGTAATGTAGTACAAACCGAGAACCATGTCTTGAGAAGGAACTGTGATAGGAGCACCGTTAGCTGGGTTCAAGATATTGTGTGAAGCCAACATCAAAATTTGAGCTTCAAGAACAGCAGCGTTACCCAATGGCAAGTGAACAGCCATTTGGTCACCGTCGAAGTCAGCGTTGAAAGCTGTACATACGAGTGGGTGGAGACGGATAGCCTTACCTTCAACGAGTTTAGGTTGGAAAGCTTGGATACCGAGACGGTGCAATGTAGGAGCACGGTTCAACAAGATTGGGTGACCTTTCAATACGTTTTCAAGGATATCCCAAACAACAGGATCTTTACGGTCAACGATTTTCTTAGCAGATTTAACAGTCTTTACAATACCGCGTTCAATCATCTTACGGATGATAAATGGTTTGTAGAGCTCAGCTGCCATATCTTTTGGAAGACCGCATTCGTGCATATCGAGTTCTGGACCTACAACGATAACAGAACGACCAGAGTAGTCAACACGTTTACCGAGCAAGTTTTGACGGAAACGACCTTGTTTACCTTTCAAGCTATCGCTTAAAGATTTAAGAGGACGATTTGAGTCAGTCTTAACTGCGCTTGACTTACGTGAGTTATCTAATAATGAGTCGACAGCTTCTTGGAGCATACGTTTCTCATTACGCATGATTACGTCTGGAGCTTTGATTTCGATAAGACGTTTAAGACGGTTATTACGGATAATAACGCGACGATATAAATCGTTCAAGTCTGATGTAGCGAAACGTCCGCCATCGAGAGGTACTAAAGGACGTAACTCAGGAGGAGTAACAGGGATGACTTTTAAGATCATCCATTCTGGACGGTTTTCGATACGTTTTTGAGCATCGCGGAATGATTCCACAACTTGAAGACGTTTCAATGCGTCTTGTTTACGTTGTTGAGCCTTTTCTTTGCTTGCTCTGTCGCGAAGCTCGTATGACATTTTGTCTAAGTCGAGACGAGACAATAAATCATAGACAGCTTCAGCACCCATCTTAGCGATGAATTTGTTTGGATCATCTTCCGGTAAATATTGATTTTCGATTGGAAGAGATTCCATTATATCGAGGTATTCTTCTTCTGTGAGGAAGTCGAGATAATTAATACCATCTTGTTCTTTAACACCAGGTTGGATAACGACATAACGTTCATAATAAATGATGCTATCCAACTTTTTAGTTTGCATACCGAGCAATGCACCTATTTTATTAGGTAATGAACGGAAGTACCAGATATGAGCTACAGGAACGACCAACTTAATGTGACCTGTACGTTCACGTCTAACTTTCTTTTCAGTGATTTCCACACCGCAACGGTCGCAGACGATGTTCTTATAACGAATACGTTTATATTTTCCGCAATGACATTCCCAGTCTTTTACAGGTCCGAAAATTCTTTCGCAGAACAAACCATCACGTTCTGGTTTGTAAGTACGATAGTTAATTGTTTCAGGTTTAAGAACCTCACCGAAAGAGCGTTTTTCAATAGACTCCGGTGAAGCAAGACTAACTGTAATCTTGGAAAAATTGCTATTTATTGTGTTCTTATTTAAAGCCATATACTAGGTTAATATTATAGAACATTATTATTCAAACGTAATTTCAAGTCCGAGTCCACGTAATTCATGGATTAAAACATTGAATGATTCTGGGATACCCGGTGTTGGCATGCTTTCACCCTTAACGATTGCTTCGTAAGCTTTAGCTCTACCATTGACATCGTCAGATTTTACAGTCAATATTTCTTGTAAGATGTTACTTGCTCCGAATGCTTCGAGAGCCCAAACTTCCATTTCTCCGAAACGTTGACCACCAAATTGTGCTTTACCACCTAATGGTTGTTGTGTAATCAATGAGTAAGGTCCTATTGAACGTGCGTGCATCTTATCATCAACCATATGGTGCAACTTAAGCATATAGATATAACCTACTGTTGCTTTTTGGTCGAATGGATTACCTGTACCACCGTCATAAAGTTGGACGCTACCATTTTCTGGGAGACCAGCTTCCTTCATGTAGCCATTGATTTGATCTAATGTAGCACCGTCAAAGATTGGTGTAGCGAATTTAACACCAAGTTTCTTACCAGCCCAGCCTAATACTGTTTCATAGATCTGACCCAAGTTCATACGTGAAGGCACACCAAGAGGATTCAATACAATATCAACAGGTGTTCCGTCTGCTAAGAATGGCATATCTTCATCACGAACAACTTTAGAAACGATACCTTTGTTACCGTGACGACCAGCCATCTTGTCACCGATGTTCAACTTACGTTTTTGAGCAACGTAAACTTTTGCCATTTGAACGATGCCGTTTGGTAATTCATCACCGACGCTAGCAACGTTTTTCTTACGGCTGTAAACACCGAGGATTTCCTTGCATCTCATATTGTAATTGTTGATAGTCTTAACAATCAACTCATTGATTTCTGCATCTGTTGTCCATCTATATGGATTAACAGTCATATAATCAAGATTCAACAATGCTTTATGAGAGAACTTGATCTTCTTAGGCAATACAACTTCTTTGAAATTATTTTGAACGCCCAAAGATGTTCTTCCTGCTAAGAGGCTCATCAATTTTTCGATAAGTCTTTCTCTGAGGGCGTCGATCTCGCGTTGGCATTCGAAATCAATGTCAGCAATAATATCTCTATCTTTTGCTTTAGATTTACGATCTTTAATTACGCGTGAGAACAAACGTTTGCCGATAACTACACCCTTCATTGATGGACCAGCCTTGAGTGAAGCATTCTTAACGTCACCAGCTTTGTCACCAAAGATTGCACGTAACAATTTTTCTTCTGGTGTAGGATCTGTTTCACCTTTAGGGGTAATCTTACCTATTAATATATCGCCTTCTGTAACTTCAGCACCAACTCTGATAAGACCGTTTTCATCCAAGTCTTTAGTTGCTTCTGCGCTTACGTTAGGGATATCGTTAGTTAACTCTTCCAAACCACGCTTTGTGTCGCGGACTTCAAGAGTGAACTCTTCTATATGAATAGATGTAAATAAGTCTTCTCTTACTATACGCTCTGAAATAACGATAGCATCCTCGTAGTTGTAACCTTTCCATGGCATGAAAGCAACCATCAAGTTACGTCCGAGAGCTAAGTCACCACCTTGTGTAGCATAACCTTCTGTAAGGATTTGACCTTTAGTAACTTTTTGACCTTTCTTAACGATAGGCTTTTGGTTGATGCTTGTACTTTGGTTAGTTCTAGCGTACTTAATCAAATTATATGTCTTTTCATCACCATCGAAGCTGACGAGTCTTTCCTTATCAGTTCTTTCATATCTGATGACGATCTTAGTTGAATCGACAAATACTACTTCACCATCACCTTCTGCTTCTACGATAGTACGTGAGTCTCTAGCAACATAACGTTCGATACCTGTACCAACGATTGGAGCTTCTGGCATCATCAAAGGAACTGCTTGACGCATCATGTTTGAACCCATCAAAGCACGGTTAGCATCGTCGTGCTCGATAAATGGAATCAATGATGCAGCTATTGATGAAATCTGGTTTGGAGCAACGTCAATAAGATCTATTTCTTGTGGTGTAACGATAGGATAATCGGCAACATAACGAACTTTAATATAATCGTCTGTCAATTTACCGTTATCATCCATTGCTGTACCTGCTTGAGCAATAATCTTTTCTTCTTCTTCTTCAGCTGTAAGATATACAGGAGGATTTTGGAAGTCGACAACACCATCAACAACCTTACGATAAGGAGTTTCGATGAAACCTAAATTATTGATCTTAGCGAAAACACAAAGTGAAGAAATAAGACCGATGTTTGGACCTTCTGGTGTTTCAATTGTACAAAGACGACCATAGTGTGTGTAGTGAACGTCACGTACCTCGAAACCAGCACGGTCACGGGACAAACCACCAGGACCTAAAGCAGAGATACGACGTTTGTGTGTAACCTCTGACAATGGGTTTGTTTGGTCCATGAATTGGGACAACTGGTTTGTTCCAAAGAATGAATTAATAACTGATGATAATGTCTTTGCATTAATGAGTTCTGTTGGAGTGAAGTTTTCGTTGTCACGAACATTCATTCTTTCACGAATTGTACGAGCCATACGAGCTAAACCAACACCAAATTGTGCATACAATTGTTCACCGACAGTTCTAATACGACGGTTACTCAAGTGGTCAATATCATCAATTTCAGCTTTGCTATTTGATAAGTTAATTAAATACTTAATAATAGCGATAACATCCTCCTTAGTGAGAACTTTCACATCAGCCGGAATGTCTAAACCTAACTTACGGTTGATGCGATAGCGGCCAACATCACCTAAATCGTAACGTTTGTCAGAGAAGAACAATTTTTCGATAATGCCACGAGCTGTTTCTTCATCAGGTGGTTCAGCGTTACGTAATTGTCTATAGATATATTCAACGGCTTCTTTTTCTGAGTTAGAAGGGTCTTTTTGCAAAGTATTGAATACTATAGAATAATCAGAAATGTTAATATCCTCACGGTCAAGGAGGATTGTCTTAACACCTGAATTAACGATGATGTCTATATGTTCTGATTCCAACACTGTTCCGCGGTCAAGAATTGACTCATGACGTTCAATAGAAACGCATTCGCCAGTCTCTTCATTAACGAAGTCTTCGAACCATGAACGAAGTACTCTTGCAGAAAGCTTACGTCCAAGAACTTTTTTAAGAGCAGTCTTAGACACTTTAATTTCTTCAGAAAGATTGAAGATGTCAAGAATATCTTTATCTGATTCGAAACCTATAGCGCGGAGTAATGTTGTAATAGGTAATTTCTTTTTACGGTCGATATAAGCATACATTACGTTGCTAATATCTGTTGAGAACTCCATCCAAGAGCCTTTGAAAGGAATGATACGGGCAGAATATAATGTCGTACCATTTGCGTGTACACTTGAACCGAAGAATACACCAGGAGAACGGTGCAATTGAGACACAACGACACGTTCAGCACCGTTGATAACGAATGTACCTTGAGGTGTCATATATGGGATAAGACCGAGGTACACGTCTTGAACTTTTGTCTCAAAGTCTTCATGTTCGATATCTGTACATGAAAGTTTAAGTTTTGCTTTCAATCTAACGCAATAACTTAAACCACGTTCGATGCACTCAGCAATTGTATATTGTGGGGCATCAATATAGTAATCGAGAAATTCGAGTACAAAATTGTTTCTAGCGTCAGTAATAGGGAAGTTTTCTTGGAAAACTTTAAAGAGGCCTTCATTCTTACGATTATCTGGATTTGTGTCTAATTGGAAGAAATCATGGAATGACTTCAATTGGATGTCCAAAAAATCAGGATAATCGAAAGGTCTTTTAATCGACGCGAAACTGATTCTATCTAATGATTTATCTGCCAAAGTGTTATGTTTTTAGTGTTATAAAGAAAGATGTTAAAAAATATTAAGAATCTAATTAAGACACGTATAGGTATTAACCTCAACTCCAATAATGGAATCGAGGTTAATACCTTTTTGTCTTGTGGAAATTAAATCCTTATTTAACTTCAACTTCTGCACCAGCTTCTTTAAGAGCTGCTTCGAGTGCATTAGCTTCTTCTTTGCTAACACCTTCTTTGATAGCTTTAGGAGCAGCGTCAACTAATTCCTTAGCTTCTTTCAAACCGAGGCTTGTTAATTCTTTAACGAGTTTTACAACTGCTAATTTTTGTGCGCCAGCTGATTTGAGGATAACATCGAATGATGTTTTTTCTTCTGCTGCTGGAGCTGCATCGCCTGCTGCTGGAGCTGCTACAACTGCTGCTGCTGCTGCTGGTTCGATACCGTATTCTTCTTTCAATATAGCGGCAAGTTCATTAACCTCTTTAACAGTAAGGTTTACTAATTGTTCTGCAAAAGCTTTTAAATCTGCCATTTCTTTAAGTTTTTAATTGTTATACAAATTTATTTTTTTTCTTTTTATTACTTTTTTATTATTCTGGTCTCTCTGATAATGTTTTAACAACACCACTGAGAATATGTCCGCCAGATTGTAATGCGCCGAGTACATTCTTTGCAGGTGATTGTAACAATGCTACAACGTCTGCGATCAATTCGTTCTTTGACTTGATGTTTACTAATGTATCAAGCATATTGTCGCCAACATAAACGCATTCTTCAATGTAAGCGCCTTTTAATATTGGACGAGTTTCCTTTTTGCTACGGAATTTTTTTATCAACTTTGCTGGAGCGTTGCCATTTTCTGACAACATCAAAGCTGTAGTGCCCTTCATTACATTGTAAAGATCACCGAATTCTCTACCGGTGTTTTGCATAGCTTTCTTTAACAATGCATTCTTTACCATTACAAGCTTGACGTTGCTATTGAAGCATTCTCTTCTTAAGCTACTTGTTTTCTCTGCATTTAATTCTGCGATATCTGTCAAGTAGAAATTTGGACATGCATTCAACTGCTCTGTAATAGAGTTGATAATAACTTCTTTATCTTCTTTTCTCATGTCAATAACTTATTAAAGGTTTAGAGGGCTATTGATTTAGGATCCACTTGCACTCCAGGACTCATTGTGCTGGAAATGAAAATGCTCTTAATGTAAGTACCTTTAGCTGCTGCTGGTTTCAACTTGATAATAGCTTGGATAACTTCTTTTGCGTTATCGTAGATCTTATCTGATGTGAAACTGACTTTTGCAATACCAGCATCAACGATTCCGTATTTGTCAACTTTGAAATCGATTTTACCAGCTTTTACCTCTTGAACAGCTTTAGCGATGTCCATTGTTACTGTACCAGTTTTTGGGTTAGGCATTAAACCTCTTGGTCCGAGGATACGTCCTAAAGCACCAATTTTAGGCATAACAGTAGGCATTGTGATAATCACATCAACATCGGTCCATCCGTCTTTAATCTTTTGGATATAATCCTCTAATCCGACGAAATCTGCACCGGCATTCTTTGCTTCTTCTTCTTTGTCTGGTGTACATAATACCAAAACGCGAACGACTTTACCTGTACCGTGAGGAAGTGTAACACTACCGCGAACCATTTGGTTAGCTTTACGAGGGTCAACACCTAAACGTACGTTTAAGTCAACTGATGCATCGAATTTGGTGTAAGTGATTTGTTTCACGACATCAACCGCTTCTGTCAAGGAGTAAACCTTGCTTTTGTCGAACTTAGCTAAAGCTTCTTTTCTTTTCTTAGATACTTTTGCCATTTTTGTTAATTTCTTTTTTTTGTTCTACAAATGCTTAAGACTTAGTCTTTACTTTAAAGGTGATTCGCCTGTAATCTTGACACCCATACTACGTGCTGTACCTGCTACCATACTCATAGCTGATTCAATAGTGAAGCAATTTAAGTCCTTCATTTTGCCTTCAGCGATTGTACGTACAGTATCCCAACTCATTGAACCAACTTTTGAACGGTTAGGTTCTTTTGAGCCTTTTGCTATTTTAGCAGCTTCTAATACAGATGCAGCAACTGGTGAAGCTTTGACAATAAAATCAAATGATTTGTCCTTGTACACAGTAATAATAACTGGAAGTACTTTTCCAGCTTGGTCTTGTGTACGAGCATTGAATTGCTTGCAAAACTCCATGATGTTAACACCTTTTTGACCCAATGCTGGACCAATAGGTGGTGCAGGATTAGCGGCTCCTCCTTTGATTTGCAGTTTAATTAATCCGCTTACTTCTTTCATTTTAATTTTTTATAAAAGTTAAATGAAAACAAAAAATTCAAAATTCTACTACTCTCTTTTTACTTGGAAATAGCTTAATTCAAGTGGTGTCTTACGGCCGAAGATTTTAACCATAACTTTGAGTTTTTTCTTCTCTTCGTTAACTTCTTCGATAATGCCTGTAAAACTACTGAATGGTCCGTCGTTTACCACTACAGTTTCACCTACTATGAATGATAAATCACTTCCTTCACCCATTTCTGTAAGTTCATCTACTTTACCTAAAATACGACAAACTTCTGAAGGACGAAGTGGATCAGCTTCACCTTTTGTGCCAAGGAAACCTAACACATTTGGAGTATCCTTAATAACATGTGATACCTCACCATTCAAGACAGCTTCAACTAAAACATAACCAGGAAGGTAATTTCTTTCCTTACTGATTTTTTTACCGTTTCTAACTGAATATACTTTCTCTGTTGGAATAAGTACTTGTGAAACCAGAGACTGTAAATCAGCACGTCTTGCTATTTCAGCATCAAGATATTCTTTAACCTTCTTCTCTTTGCCACTAATAGCACGAATAACATACCATTTCTTTTCGTTCTGTTCACTCATATTATTTAGAAATTAAAAGTATTAGAATGTTGATTAGATCAAACACCTCAATTAGAATATTCTGTAAAATGTTTCTAATAAAGTTTCAAAAGACTTATCCATCAGATAAACCACCAAGGCGATTATTAGGGAAGCAATGGACACGACGATTGCACTACTTTGGAGTTCTTTCCAAGTTGGCCAAGAAGTTTTCTCAACTAACTCGGTATAACATTCTTTAATGTAGTTTATAAACCTTTTCATTTTTTGTTTGAACTATTTTATTTTACTTAGCACAGGCAGAAGGACTCGAACCCTCAACCAATGGTTTTGGAGACCACTACTCTACCAATTGAGCTATGCCTGTGTGTAGGGTGCAATAAAGCACCCTGTGTATTTTAAATTATCAATCTTCAATGATTTCGATAACTTGACCTGAACCAACTGTTCTACCACCTTCACGGATAGCGAAGCGGAGACCTTTGTCCATAGCGATTTCGTTGATCAAGTTTACTTCGATTGTAACGTGGTCACCTGGCATAACCATTTCCATACCTTCTGGTAATGTGATTTCACCTGTAACGTCTGTTGTTCTGAAGTAGAATTGAGGACGATATTTGTTTCTAAATGGAGTGTGACGACCACCTTCTTCTTTTGAAAGAACGTAAACTTCACCTTTGAAGTGGTTGTGAGGTTTTACTGAACCTGGTTTTACGATAACCATACCACGACGGATTTCGTCTTTGTCGATACCACGGAGTAAGAGACCTGCGTTATCGCCAGCTTCACCTTCGTCCAAAAGTTTACGGAACATTTCAACACCTGTAACAACTGATTTAAGTTTTTCAGCACCCA
>JAZRNQ010000211.1:0-4517 GCA_045648285.1 Bacteroidales bacterium
AATCCTCACGAATCCTCACGAAATTTTAGTGAAGATTAGTGCAGTTTAGCGGATAAATATCCACGAATCCTCACGAAACAACACGAAATTTTAGTGAAGATTAGTGCAGTTTAGCGGATAAATGTCCACGAATCCTCACGAATCCTCACGAAATTTTAGTGAAGATTAGTGCAGTTTAGCGGATAAATGTCCACGAATCCTCACGAATCCTCACGAAATTTTAGTGAAGATTAGTGCAGTTTAGCGGATAAATGTCCACGAATCAACACGAAACAACACGAAATTTTAGTGAAGATTAGTGTCGATTAGCGGATGAAAAATATCCACGAATCCTCACGAATCCTCACGAAATTTTAGTGAAGATTAGTGCAGTTTAGCGGATAAATATCCACGAATCCTCACGAAACAACACGAAATTTTAGTGAAGATTAGTGCAGTTTAGCGGATGAAGAACAGAAATTCTTATTGTTAAATGGCGATATCGTTTTATCACATATTGGGAATTGTGCTTTCTATCGTTTTGATAGAAGTCGTTGGTGTTTTATCTTCTAGAAAAGTCAAAACAGCCGACGATTTCTCTCGCGCGGGCGGTAAAGCCGGAGCTTGGGTGGTATGTGGAACGATAATGGGAACCTTAATCGGAGGACAGTCGACGATAGGAACGGCGCAGCTTGCCTTCACTTACGGCATCTCGGCATGGTGGTTTACTCTCGGCGCTGCTCTCGGATGTGTGGCGTTAGCGATAGGTTACGTCATCCCTTTGAGACGAAGCGGTTGCACTACATTGCTGGAAGTCGTCTCCAAAGAATATGGAAAGAAAGCGGAAGTCTTAGGCTCGTTGTTGTGCTCGTTAGGAATGTTCGTAAGCATTGTGGCTCAGATACTTTCTGCTTCAGCATTGCTAATGACATTATTCCCAATTAAGTTTTATCTCGCTGCTGCGATAGCATGTCTTATAATGATGATATATGTCGTCTTCGGCGGATTGTGGAGCGCGGGATTAGGCGGCATCGTAAAACTGATATTGTTATGTATCTCCTCGCTAGCCGGTGGAATTATAGTGCTTTCTCTGACAGACGGCTACAACGGAATAATGACGGCTATTGAAAATATGATGTCGAATGTTAATTCGGACGTGATGAATCACGTCCCTATGGTGGGTGCACGTTACAATAATCTTCTTGCTCGCGGCGCTGCAAAAGACATAGGCTCAGGACTCTCCGTGATACTTGGCGTTTTGGCGACACAGAGCTACGCTCAGGGAATATGGGCTGCCAAAACCGACAGCGCTGCTCGTAAAGGCGCGATGTGGTCGGCATTGCTGACGATTCCTATCGGCGCGGCATGTGTGCTAATAGGTCTTTATATGAGAGGACATTACGTCACAGCGGAAGAAATGAATTTGATTACCGAAGCTGGAAAATCATTGCCAGAAAACATGGGCGTGATGGCTACTACAGCGCAGGCTTTTCCTCTTTTCATCACTCACTGTATGCCTGAATTCCTAGGTGGAATAGTTCTCGGAACATTGTTGATAACAGTCATAATCGGTGGAGCAGGGCTGACGCTCGGCTCATCGACGATTCTCGTCCGTGATGTCTTCATGAAGATAAATCCTTCGTTGAAAGAATCATCGAAAAGCCTTAAAATCTCTAGACTTACGATTGTCGGAATATTATTGATGTCTGTCGTTGTCGCAGCGTCTTTTTCAGGCTCGTTCATCAACGACCTTGGGTTTTTATCGATGGGATTGCGAGCCACAGCGGTCTTCGTTCCTTTGACACTTGCATTGTTCTTCCCGAAAAGATTCAAATATAAATGGATTGTCGTGTCAATAATAGCAGGCACAGCAGCTTTGATATTGACGCAAATTCTCAAACTTCCTATCGACGGAATCTTCGTCGGATTAAGCGTGAGTGTGGTTTGTTGTCTTTTGGGAACTAAGAACTAAGAACTAAGAACTCTGAACTTTGACCCTGAACACTGACTGCTGACAGCTAATTTTCAGTTTTCAATTATGAATTATGCATTATGCATTATGAATTATGAATTGAATTATGGCGTTCCGGCTATCGCCGTCGGGCTTTCCGCTATATCTTTGCTCGCTCCGCTCGCAAAGGATGCCGCTCCAATCCCTAACGCATTGGAGGCTACTAACACCATGTTACAAACACTAAATATATAATTTATAATGAGAAAGTCGTACGTCCGTTCACCTCTACGCGAGATATTCATCAACTCCTAACTAAAAAAAACTTGTAGTCTTGTAGTCTTGTTGACTTGTAGTCTTTTTTATATCTTTGTCCTCAAATCAATTGAATTATGAAAAGAGGTTTTGGTAGTGATAATCATTCTGGCATTTCCCCAGAAGTGTTGAAGGCGATATCAGAAGCAAACAATGACCATGCTTTAGCCTATGGCGACGATGAATATTCTGCTAAGGTTGAAGATATTTTTAAGCAGCATTTTGGAGAACAATCTTCAGTTTTCTTTGTCTTTAACGGAACAGGCGCAAACACATTATGTATCGATGCGATGTGTCGCTCGCACGAAGCGGTGGTTTGTGCGGAATCTGCTCATGTCAATGTAGATGAATGTGGCTCTGTGCAAAGAGTCGTCGGATGCCGTCTTCTCACTGTCCCAACTCCAGATGGCAAGTTGACACCAGAACTTGTTAAGACGCAGTTGCACGGATTCGGTTTTGAACATCATTCACAGCCCAAGGCGATAACGATAACTCAGTCAACAGAATTAGGAACATTGTACACTCTCGATGAGATTAAGGCGCTTGTAGATTTGGCTCATGAATATAATATGTATCTTCATATCGACGGAGCGCGTATCGCCAATGCTGCTGTTGCATTAGGTTGCACTTTCAAAGAAATGACGACCGACTTAGGTGTTGATATTGTTTCTTTCGGAGGAACGAAAAACGGACTGATGATGGGAGAGGCGGTAGTGTTCTTGAATCCTGCACTTGCGCAAAGCTTTAAATACAGAAGAAAGCAAGCATTGCAATTATGCAGCAAGATGCGATTCATAGCGGCGCAGTTTGAAGCATATTTTCAAGACGATTTATGGAAAAGAAACGCTGAACATTCCAATAAGATGGCGCAGCTTCTTTATGAAAAAGTCAAAGACATTCCATTTGTCAAGGTGATGTATCCTGTGCAGTCGAACGGCGTCTTCGTGCAGATGCCACGTGAGATATGGACTGAGCTGCAGAAGCATTATTTCTTCTATGACTGGGATTTAGATAAAGACGTGGTCCGCTGGGTCTGTTCCTTCGACACCACAGAAGACGACATTGAGAAATTCGTTGAGGTGATAAAGAGGTTTTAAAATAGAGATTTATTGAAAAAACACAAGAGCTTCCTTTGAGTAAAAGGAGGCTTTTGTTTTTATTGCCGTAGTTTAAAATTTATTATTATGGCAACAGTAAAAACAAAACAAAGACGTAAGTCAATGGCAGGAAAAGGCACAGTGAACGTGCTGGAGTTTATGGAGAATCAGATTCGTTTGATGCGTGACTCCAATCGTTTGGGAACGGCATACAATTATGAAAAGACCAAGAAGAATCTTGCTGAATTTCTTGAAGGTGGCGATATTCCATTCACTAAGGTTGATGAACAATTCATTTCCGAATACAATGTCTTTCTGATACGAAGAGGCATGGTGCGCAATTCGGTTTCGTTTTATATGCGGATATTGCGAGCTGTTTACAACAAGGCTGTGAGGCAGAAATTGGTGAAGCCGTCCAATCCCTTTCTCGAAGTATATACCGGCGTGGACAAGACTCGCAAAAGAGCAGTGACGGAATCTGTTATTTCACAGCTATATAAATTAGACTTGTCACACGAAAAGCATCTCGCATTGGCACGAGACATCTTCATTTTCAGTTATTGCACGCGAGGCATGGCATTCGTGGATATTGCATATCTGAAGAAAGACAACATACGGAGCGGAGTGATAACTTATGCCCGCCGAAAGACCGGACAGCAGCTTGCTATCAGAGTAGAGCCTGCTATAAAGAAAATCATAGAGCGATACTATTGTGAAACATCACCTTATGTCTTTCCGATATTGACGACGTCAGAGCCTATACAAGCATACGAGGAATATAGGCTTGCCATCAACAATTACAACCGTTTGTTGAGAAGATTGTCTAATATGTTACCCGCGGAATGCAAGCTGACGTCCTACACCTCGAGGCACAGCTGGGCGACAGCAGCGAGGAACCACAACATACCAATCTCCGTCATCAGCGCCGGCATGGGACATACATCGGAACAAACCACTCAGATTTACCTGAAAAGCATAGAAGACAACCTGATAGATGACGCTAATGCAAACTTGATAAAAATGTTGGGGTGAGGAGTTCTATCCAAGAACTATACAAAACTTAGTTAAGAGTCAAAAGTTTAGTGTTAAGAGTAATTGTAGTTCTATAAATAAAAAGTAAACCAAACGAATTCAGCTTCGATTATAGTACTGCAAATTACGTAATTATATTTTTA
>JAZRNQ010000212.1:0-2592 GCA_045648285.1 Bacteroidales bacterium
TTTCTTGGCCACTTCTTCTGAAATAATTATCCCTTTAGCGGCTCTAAAATCTTCCAATCCACCTTCAACAAATTCAAAAGGAAATACCTCAAGACCTTCTGGTTCAGCCGAGGACAGCACTATTTTCAGATTATCAATAGACTGATTACGCTTTATTGAAAAATCGCCTGCACCAGAAGCATATATCCAGATTGAACCAGAAGCTTCTATCTCCGGGACGTCAGCACACATCTCGTCTGGCCACTGTCTGTTCCAATTATATGACCACTTCCCTTCTTCGTACCAATTAGATGATTCTAATCTGTAGATATTTTCAGAATTAGGAATCACCTTATCGTAAGAAAGGTCGTGTTTCACCTGAACGGAAATAAGATATACCGAAGCGAAGGCTATCGCCATGCCTAAGACATTCAACAATGACGATGTTGTATATCGGCGTAATAATGTGATGAAGTTTTTGATGTACATACCTTTTTTAAGTTTAAAGTTTATAGTGTATAGTTGTGAGTAGTTTGGGAGTTTATTAGTGGATAGTTTAAAGTGTATTTTGAATCTGATAAACTTTACACTCTTAACTTTCCTACTACTCTACACTTTTATTTAATTTTTAATTTTCAATTTTCCGTTTTCAATTTTCAATTTTTGCATTCATTCCATCGTAGAGACGCAATATTTTACGTAATATATGTACAGACGCAATATTTTGCGTCTCTACCAATTAATCACCAGCACTTCATTATCTCCGTAATTGTCGTACGATGATGTTATCACTTTCTCTCCAGGTTCAAGTCCTTCAAGCACTTCGTAATATTGAGGGTTCTGGCGACCGATGCGTATCTCGCGTTTGTAGGCTTTCTCGCCGCTTTCATCGAGGACGTAAATCCATCGTCCGCCTGTCTTCTGGAAGAACGAACCTCTTGGTATTATCGCTGCATCGGTAGGCTGTCCGAGTTGCAAATTTAAGTAATATGTCTGACCTCTGCGTATGTTTTCAGGCAACTCATCACTGAAACGAAAGTCGGCTTTGAATTGTCCGTTACGCACTTCTGGATATACCTTCCTCAGCGTCATCTCGAACTTATTATCCTGACGTTCAAACGATGCTGTCAATCCTGTCGTCACTCTGTCGATATAATGTTCGTCTATCTGAGCCTGCACCTTATAAGCCGACAAGTCATTGATTTGTCCGATGTTCATTCCTTGCGATAGCGACTGTCCGAGTACAGCGTCTAACATGCCTACTTCTCCGTCGATAGGAGCCTTGACTTTAAGGTTATCGACACGTTCGCGGATGAGTTTCATATTAAGCTCCATCGACTTCAGACTCTCTTCCATCTGCTGTACCTGAGAGCTGCGATATAAAGAATCTTGCTTCTGACGTTCCAAGATAAGAGTACGTTTATTCACAGCGAGCTGATAATTCTCCTCCGATTGAAGATATTCCTCCTTAGCGATGAGGTCGTTTTCATAAAGCTCCTTGTTTTGTTCGTATGTTCTTCTCAGACGGCTAACCTCCAAGTCAAGCTGCAGTTTCTCCTGGCGTAAAGAGAGACGCTCCTGTTCCATAGAGATGAGCGTGTTACGCAAGATATTCTGTTTCTCGGCAAGGTCGGCCTCCGACTGCAATATCTGCATCGAGAGTGATTTGTTCGACATCTCCAAAATGACGTCGCCACGTTTCACCTTGGTGCCTTCTTCATGTACGATACGCTCCACCACTCCCGATTCAAGAGGCGACAGCTGCACCGTGGTGATAGGCTGCACCGTTCCCGCAAGACGCACATAATCATTAAACTCAGCATGCTCCACCATCGAGATAACCATAGTGTTAGCATTGACTCTCAACGTACTCTTGTTATCACGCACAGCAAGCCACACGATAAAAACAACCAACAAAGCAGCTCCAAAATACGGCACGTTCTTCTTCTGAAACAATGCCTTCAATCCTTTCTTCTTTTCTAATTTTATGTCCATACTTTTTTATTAGTTTAAAGTTTAAGGTTTAAAGTTTAAAGTAGTTTTGGAGTTTATTAGTGGAAAGTTTAAAGTGTATTTTGAATCTGATATATTTTACACTTTCAACTCTTAACTTTCCAACTACTCTACACTCTCAACTCTACACTTTTATTTAATTTTTAATTTTCAATTTTCCGTTTTCAATTTTCAATTTCCGAGACGTGTCAACGATATATTGTTTATTTTCATTGGAATCATTGACCCGTCTTTACCCTAATTAATTCAATTCCATTATAATATTCCACCATTTTATATTCTATAATGTATTGCAACTTCGAGCGCAGGCAGTCTGATTTAGCTTGTAATAATGTCGTTGATGCTGTCTGCAAATCTATTGCGGTGACGAGTCCTTTCTCGAACTTGGCAGCGATGCCGTCGTATGCGAGTTGTGCTGCCTCCACTTTCTTCTGTCCGAGAAGATATTGTTTTGCAAATCCTTTCATCTGCTGATATGAAGTCGTCACTTCGCTTTCCACGGCATTACGTACCGCAATCTCGTCGAGTTCTGCATTACGCCATGCGTTACGAGCCTTATGCGTTGATGTCTTTATGCTTAATCCTGAAAATATTGGGATG
>JAZRNQ010000213.1:0-25170 GCA_045648285.1 Bacteroidales bacterium
GTTTTAGAAGTGAATCTTTCTGCAGAAGCCACCAATCCTGCCATCGTCAATGTAGTGTCGACACTACTTGTTTCTATAGTATTCTTGACATTTTCAAGTTTAATATTGGCAAAATATTTTATCGTATCTTTATACATATCAAGAGGATGCGCGCTCATGTAGAAACCGACGAGTTCTTTCTCCATTTCTAGTTCCTTAACCTTCGACCAAGGCTCACATTCTGGATATGGAATAACGAATGTGTCATCGTTATCTTCCACACTATCAGCGAACAAGTCGAACTGAGCGTTATTTTTTCTATCGAGATATGCAGCTACCGATTTTATCGCTTTTTCCACGAAAGTCGTCTTGTCGCCTTCTGGAATATAATAGAACATCGCTCTGTGCATTCCTTCAAAACTATCGAAGACGCCGACGCCAGCAAGTGCTTCTATTGATTTTCTATTGACGCCTTTGCCATTGACTCTCATAATGAAATCGGCGAAATCCTTGAACGGACCGTTGGCATTTCTTTCATCAATGATAGATTGGATGACGATTTCACCAATAGATTTCACCGCGCCCATACCAAAGCAAATCTGACCTTTTTTATTAACGGTGAACTTATATTCAGATTCGTTGATATTAGGTCCAAGTACGCCAATCTTCATGCGACGACATTCTTCAATCATGAAGACGACTTCCTTACTATCTCTGATACAGCTATTTAACACAGCCGCCATGAATTCAGCAGGATAATGCGCCTTGAGATATGCTGTCTGATAAGCAACCCACGAATAACAAGTAGCGTGAGATTTGTTGAAAGCGTAAGAAGCGAATTTCTCCCAGTCTTTCCAGATGTTTTCGAGAATCGCAGGGTCGTGACCGTTTGCCTGACCTTGCGACATGAACTTGCCTTTCAGTTCGTTCATCTTTTCTATCAGCTTCTTACCCATAGCCTTACGTAAGGTGTCAGACTCACCACGAGTGAAACTAGCGAGCTGACGCGACAAAAGCATGACCTGCTCTTGATAAACCGTAACGCCGTAAGTATCTTTGAGATACTTCTCCATGATAGGAATCGGATAACTGATTGGTTCTCTTCCAGTCTTACGCGCGATGAATGTTGGGATATAATCCATAGGACCTGGACGGTACAAAGCATTCATAGCGATAAGGTCTTCAAAGACAGTAGGTTTCAGTTCGCGCAAATACTTCTGCATACCAGGAGATTCGAACTGGAACGTACCGATGGTGTTACCCGAACTATATAATTTATATGTCTCTTCGTCGTCGATTGGAATATTGTCGATATCAACATCAATACCTCTGGTTTTCTTAATGTTAGCCAGAGCGTCTTTAATCTGGGTCAAAGTCTTGAGTCCCAAGAAGTCCATCTTGATAAGACCTACAGTCTCAACAACGTGACCGTCATATTGAGTAACGAGGACATCCTCTTTTGTGTCCTTATCTTTGATTGTACACAGAGGCGCGTAATTCGTCAAATCCGAAGCACCGATGATAACGCCGCAGGCATGGATACCAATCTGACGATTAGTCTCTTCCAGCTGCTGCGCGTAAGTCAACATTGATGAGATATTTTCGTCGTTACCCTCCACCAATTCCTTCATCTCAGGAACATATTTAAAACAGTTCTTGAGATTTACCTTCGGTGTTTTTCCTTTTTCATCTTTGATGCTATCAGGGAATTTATCAGGTACGAAACCCTTGATTTCATTGACTTTAGGAATCGGCACTTTCTGCACACGACCGACGTCAGCGATAGACGATTTCGTTGCCATCGTGCCGTATGTGATGATATGCGCGACCTTTTCCTTACCATATTTATTTGTCACCCAATCCAAAACTTTTCCGCGACCGTCATCATCGAAGTCGACGTCGATATCGGGAAGTGAGATACGGTCAGGGTTAAGGAAACGTTCAAAAAGAAGGTCATATTTCAGAGGGTCGACATCAGTGATTTTCAAGCAATAAGCCACCACAGAACCAGCAGCAGAACCACGACCAGGACCAACAGAAACGCCAAGTTCCTCACGAGCTCCACGGATATAATCCTGAACTATCAAGAAGTAACCAGGGAAACCCATAGTCTTCATGATATGAAGCTCAAAGACAATACGTTCCCTTTGTTCGTCAGTGAGTTCTTTTCCGTAGCGACGCTCAGCACCTTCCCAAGCGAGTTTTGCAAGATAGTCAGCCTCTAGTTTGATACGATACAATCTGTCGTAGCCACCTAACTTCTTGATTTTCTTCTCAGCTTCTTCCCTACTCATCACCTCCTCGCCGAGTTCGTTACGAGTGAATTCATTGAACAAATCCTCTTCGGTAAACTTCTGACGATATTCCTCTTCAGTGCCGAAGTCTGTTGGGATATCGAAGACAGGCATAATCGGGTCAGAGTCGATGGAATAAGCCTCGACCTTATCCACGATTTCCTTTGTATTTTCCAGAGCCTCAGGGAGGTCAGCGAAAGCCTCGCCCATCTCCTGCGGACTCTTAAGCCACTCTTGCTTAGTGTAATGCATTCTGTCTGGGTCATCGAAGTCACGGCCCGTGCTCAAACAAATCAAGCGGTCGTGAGCCTCGCTATGTTCTTCCTCGACGAAATGAACGTCGTTAGTAGCTATGATTTTAGTATTCGTCTTTCTAGCTAATTCAATCAGCACTCTATTCACTTCCTGCTGACGTTCGAAAGTAGTTTTATCAGCATTAGGTTTGTCAGTCTTATGACGTTGAAGCTCAATATAGAAATCATCGCTAAAGAGATTCTTGAACCAATGCAACGACTTCTCTGCACCTTCGATGTCACCGTTCATAATCTTCTGAGGGAGCTCACCGCCGAGACAAGCCGAAGTCACGATAAGACCTTCGTGATATTGCTCAAGAAGCGAATGGTCGATACGAGGATTGTAGTAATAACCATCGACATAAGCTATTGAAGACAATTTACATAAGCTCTTGTACCCCTGCTTGTTTTTCGCCAATAATATAAGGTGATAACCCCTATCGGCGCGACCGTCACGTTTGTCGATGCTCACAGGAGCGCAGTAAGCCTCCATACCGAATATCGGCTTGAACATCTTTTTCTTAAGGAGGTCAATCTCTACAGCAGCGTCATCTTTCTGAGCATCAGTAGATTTCTCATCTTTAAGGATTTTCTCCTGTTCCTTAATTTTATCCTTTATCTTACCGTTATATTTATTAGAAGAATCGGCGAACTCCTTGATACCAAACATATTACCATGGTCGGTAAGAGCCATTGAGTACATGCCGTTCTTAGTACATTTATCGATAAGGTCCGGCACCTTCGACATACCATCCAATATTGAGAAATGCGAGTGAACGTGAAGATGCGTAAAATGATTCGGAGTATAACTTGTAGTCTTGTAGTCTTGTAGTTTTGTAGTCTCTTTAACTTCAGGCTTAACAGCCTCTGCCACATTAGAAACCACCTTGATGCCAGCAGGTTTGATGACATCAGGATTAGCGGCGTAGAAGTTATCGAAGAAAGAGTCATCCTCTATTATATCATTGTTATCCAATACTTTGATACGAATCAGTTCGAGGAAGACGCGTGCTGTAGCCTCCACGTCGGCAGAAGCGTTGTGCGCCATATCGAAGCCCTCGTTGAAAAGCAGCTGGTGAATCTCAGCGAGTTTAGGTTTCTTGAACTTACGACCAGGACCGCCGCTGAGTTTACAGAAGTTAGCTGTCTTTTCGGTGCAGGTGTCAACCATAAGCTTCTGCTCCAGAGGGTTGACGCCTTTTGTTCTGAGATATTCGCAGCCCACCACATTAAGGTCAAATTCCACGTTATGACCCACGACATATTTCACAGTCTTGAGTGTCTCTGTGAAAATATCGAGAACATGATTCAGGTCCTCGCCCACGTTGAGAGCATGTTCAGTGCTGATGCCATGCACCATTGAAGCGTTGATAGGAATGATATAACCTTCAGGCTTAATGATGTGATTCTCAGCCTTGACGAACTTACCATTAGCGTCATGAATCTGCCATGCCAGCTGCACCATACGCGGCCAGTTGTTGAAGTTAGTCAAGGGCGCATTCTTATCAAGCGGGAGACCGGTGGTCTCTGTGTCGAATATCAAAAACATAGCTACACTTTTAAAAATAATGGATAACGTGAGACTGATTTTCAACGACATAAAATCGAGAAATCATCTTTTCAAAACTACGCATTTTTTTTGAGAAAAAGTGATGTCGGTAAATATTTTTTTCCACGGATTAGCATGTAAAATTTAACTCCACGTATCGCGAGGATTTACACGGATTTTTTGTAGTGGGCTAATTCTCAACTTTCAATTATGAATTATGCATTACGAATTATGAATTGTTTTATGGCGTTCCGGCAAGCCGTCGGGCTTTCCGCTCTATCTTTGCTCCGCTACGCTCCGCAAAGGATGCCGCTCCAATCCCTAACGCATTGGGAGCTACTAACACCAATGCGCTCACACAAAAATTAGAAAGTCGCACGTCCGTGCGCCTCTACGCGAGATATTCCTAAAATCCTCATACCCTCAGTTCCTCAACTCCTAACTTAAACTCGTAGTCTTATTGACTTAAAAAAAGTTCAACAGCCAATATATTAACTCCACAACGGTTCACTCTCCCAATCGACAGGAAAGCCAATTGCATTTGTGTCAATAATAGATTTTGCTTCATCTGCAATAGACAGACCTTTTCTTTTGAGAACAACAAGTAATTCCTCTGCTGTTCTGTTGGTTTTATTAAATTTTGGCATTGGTTTAATATTAAAAAACGACCTGCCAATTTGAGCATTGTCAAGAGGCTTGGCAGGTTCTACTTTGATTGCAAAGATACAATCTTTTTCATAACAAAGATGTTAATTTTACAAAAAAGTAAACAAAAAATTGTCCAATTTCCACGAATCTATTTTTATATGTTGTCTTGTTGATTTAAAAAAGTTCAATAGGCAACAAATAGTTAAAAGATAACTCCTAATTCTTAATTAAATTATCATTCTTAGCTGCAATCAACTTGAAACAGGCCTTATATTTTTCCCAACATTGCGACCATCAATGCAGGTCATCAATTCTTCACTTTCTGTTTTAGATTCAGATTCCAGTGACAAAAACGGGAAGAACGTTGCAGTTAGCAGTTTAAAGTTTAAGGTTTGAAAAAAAATCTATTCCTCACTTAGTAATGCTTCTAAATCTTCTATTTGCGGCAATGATGAGGCTACATCAGAAAACAATTTCTCTGTATCATATTGTGCTATTCCCATTGGCTGTGTGACACATCTAAGTGAGAACTCTACTTTTTTGGCACTTTTATTACGGCACAACAACAATCCTATCGTTGGTTTGTCTTCTGGTGATTTCACATATTCATCTACAGCGGAGATATAAAAGTTTAATTTACTTATAAATTCAGGTTTGAACTCGACGACCTTCAACTCAACAACGACATAACAATGCAGTTTCAAATGATACATAAGAATATCAATATAATAGTCATCGTCATCAACGGAAATATGATATTGTCGCCCTATGTATGCAAAACCTTGTCCCATTTCCAACAAAAAATCTGAAAGTAATGAAATATGATGATACCATGTAATCTGTGCAAGTGGCACTTGCACTAACTCCTGTTCTTTATCTCCTAATTTGGCAAGTGAGACTTGCCGAATTGCTTGTCCCTTTAATTTTGCAAGTGGCACTTGCAGAATTGGAAAATCAGGATATTCTTGAGCAAAATATTTCATATAGCCAAGGTTACGAACGGAATATCCTCTGTCATTAGGAAATCTATTAGTTAAATCTTTTGACAATTGTTCTATTACCTTTTTACCCCAGCTTGAATTATCCTTCAAACTGGTCTGGCGACACTGTCCATGTGTATTTGGGATTTGTATCGGAGAATGGTTCTTTGGTATCGGATTCCGTTTACATTGGAGAGGTGGTAATTGAATGACTTTTTATATTTGTCCACCATCCTGCCCTCTTATGGCTGAATTGAGAAGAAAGGGCAAGTTGTCATTTTCTCCACGTATCTCGAGTATTTACACGGATTTTTTTCGTCCAACAATCTACACTAATTAACACAAAAGGTATTAAAGCAACTTTTCTTGGATGTGCATGTTTGGTTAATTAAGGTAAAATAGTTAATTTTGTCCTGTTTTTTGCGTAATAAACGGGACATTTTATTATATTTGCACGATGATTACTAAACAATTATGAATATATCAAAAGAAATAAGAAAGAAAATAGTTGTCTTTCCAGACGATTATGTCTTTACGGCTTCTGATTTTGAAATGGAATCACAAAATCAGTCTGCCGTTGTTAAGGCTTTAAATCGTATGGCAGCTACTGGTGAAATCTCCAAATTATCGAAAGGGAAATTCTACAAACCTCGAAAGACTCAATTTGGTGAATTGAAGCCTTCTGCTTATCAGATTGCTAAGGATTATATTGAACGTGACGGCAAATTGATTGGCTATATAACCGGATATTCTGCTTATAATGCTTTGGGACTTACCACTCAAATTTCTTCTTATATTCAAATTGGAACAAATAAAAGCCGCCGTGCCGTAAAGCGTGATAAATATACTATATCTTTTATCATGCAGCAGAATACGATAACTAAGAAAAATATAGAAATCCTAAGGATTTTAGATGCAATAAGATTTATACGTGAAATCCCTGCAACTACCCCTAATGAAGCTTGTATCAGATTGAAAGAGATTATAAAGGATTTGAATGATGAACAAAAAGAAATGCTTGTCAAATGTTCCTTGAAATATACCAACTATGTTAGGGCATTGTGCGGAGCTATATTGGAGGATATTGGTTATGATGGTAATTCATTGGATAGTATACGCAAATCTTTAAATGGAGTTACTAATTATCATCTGCCTATTTCTGAATCAGTTTTACCAAACAAACAAAATTGGAGAATTTATGAACCTGCACGAAAATAAAAAATTGTTTACTGATGCCGTATTTGCTGCATCTGAATATTTGGATATACGTCCTGTTTATATCGAAAAAGATTATTGGATAACTCGTTCCCTTAAATTAATGGCACAAAATCCTAATGCCGACAAGGCTATATTTAAAGGTGGAACATCATTGTCTAAAGCTCATAAAATTGGAAATCGTTTTTCGGAAGATATTGACATTGCAATATCTGATGGTGATTCCTTGATTGGTAATCAGTCGAAAATGCTCATTAAAAAGATTGCAAAGGAAATGACATCCGGACTGGAAGAAGTTGTCGTACATGGAGTGACAAGTAAAGGTTCTCGTTACTATAAAGCCATGTATTCATATCCTAATATTCTTGGCAGAGCCATTAAAGAAACCGTCAATATTGGTCAGTTGTTGGTTGAGATAAATTCTTTTGCCAATCCTTATCCATACGTATCAAAGAATATTGATTGCTTTATCGCTCAATTTTTCCGTCAAACAAATAATGAAGAATTGATTGGACAATATGGTTTAGATGAATTTTCATTGAATGTATTGGATAAACGTCAGACCTTAACAGAAAAGCTCGTTTCGCTGATTCGTTTCTCTTTCTCAGATAATTACATCTATGATTTAGCATCCAAGATACGCCATTTTTATGATTTGCATTATCTATTACAAGATGAAGAATGCGCAAGTTGTTTGCAATCAGAACAGTTCAAGAATGATTTCAATTTATTATTAGAGCATGACCGAAAAACATTCGACAAACCAGATGGCTGGAGCTGTTTGGATATAAAACAATCTCCATTACTATCTGATTTTCCTGCTATATGGTCAAGTTTGAAAGGAACATATTTAAAGGAACTACCTGCCATCGCTTTTTCGGAGATTCCAAGTGAAGATGCAGTGGCGAAAAGTTTTGAGGAAATTATAAAAAGTATCTTGTAACAAGATTTAGTACCGACGACAGGACATCCAAGAGATGCTAGCGCAGAAATACACCATGTTTGCCATACATAACGAATACGGCAAGAAACGGAAGAAAATGACGGTGTAAAGTTTTTGTTCAGAAAAAACATCCCTCAGCACTTACAAGCGCTGAGGGATTTTAGTTTTGTGGGGTATTTCCACGAATTGACACGAATGTTTTTTGTCACGTATCTCGTGGATTTACACGGATTTTTATCTACGAAATGAATACTAGATTTTCTTCATATTTACATTGAAATATAATTCAAACAAAATCAAAAAGTATCTATTTTATACACCATCTAAATTTAGCAAATGTAGATACTTCATAATTATTAGTCATAGCAGCACGAAGTTTTTCTGTCATTTCATCAACTTTATCTGCACATTCATCTTGCATATCATAGAGTTGACGTTGTTTTTGACGAAGATGTTTAGCTATCTTAGCCTGATTCTCTTGTAAATTCAGTTTTATTTGTGCATTCCTTTCTTTGCGAATTTGTCTCTTTAATGATTCATCCTCTTTTCGTAATGCAACGACTTCATTTTCCAATGAATATACTTGATCTTCTGCCCAAGCTTGATATTTGTCAATTTCAAAACTTACATACTCTTCTGTTTTGCAACAAATATCCTGCTTCAAATCATACAAACATTTATCCAAATCAGGCTGAAGTATTATTTGAGCATTTTCACCGTTCCAACGCTCTTCTGAAACAGCATTGGTTTCAAGTATTTTTTTGATAAAGTCAGGAGACAAACTTTCTCCATCATCCGTCCTACCACAGAACAACAAATGTTCTTGAGAATCATATTCATTATACATTTTAACTTTGGATATAAGCGCAACCCCTGATTTGCCTTTATAATTTTCAATAAGCACTTGTCTTGATGACAAATTATCCACATCAAAAACAATTTTAGAATCACATACAGCTGTTTCTAATGCTTTTTTTATAACATACTCTCCAAGAGGATGTGAAACTCTTAATTGATGATAATCACCACTTTCTTTATTGAGTATATATGTACCAATTGGTATATTCCTTTCAATAACAATAGGTAAAGCAAATGTTAAGTTATTGTTATCAACATTTGTAATGTAATCCTTTAAAACACTTTTAGCCAGCCTCCAGAAATGTCTATTATATGAATTAACTCTCTCTCTGTCTTCTGTTTGGCGGATTTTAAGTTTATCTACAACTTCTTCATCAAAATTTTCCAACAAAGATTTTTTTGTATCATTTATTCTTTGTTTAATAATATCTTCAAGTTCAGACTGAAGTTGATTGAAAGCAGCTTCTATCTCTCGTTCAGTTCTACATGTTTGATATATATGATTTAGTTTTTTTTCAAAATCCACACAAGATTCCAAAGAACCGAGTATTTCATCGCTACTACCAAACACACCATCGAATAAATTAAACTTATCATTCAATAGTTCATAAACCCTACAATCTGCATAATTTAATTTATTAACAAAATTAACTACAACGACATCAAACTTTTGGCCATATCTATGACAACGACCAATACGTTGTTCTATTCTTTGAGGATTCCATGGCATATCGTAATTAACCAACAAAGAACAAAATTGAAGATTTATACCTTCTGCTCCAGATTCTGTTGCAATCATTATCTGTGCATCAGTTTTAAAATAATCAACAAGAGCCTGTTTCTTATCTATAATAGTTTTACCAGAAATACGTTTGGATCCTGCATAAATAGATAACCATTTTCTATATATAGTTGTAGAATCATCATCATCATTAGATCCATTAAAACAAACGACCTTTCCTTGGTATCCATTATTTTGGAGAAAACATTTTAGATATTCTTGTGTCCTACGACTTTCTGTGAATATCAAAGCTTTTTGAGGAGCTCCTAATCTTTCATTCTTTTTAAATGTATTTGCGAGTGCTACAAGCAGTTGTTTGGCCTTAGTTTCAACAACAATTTTTTTCGCTTGGCTTTGATACCTGCGAAGTTCTGCTATTTCTTCATCTATATTTTGCACTATGTTGACATTAACGTCTTCTTGTACTTGTTCAATATCTTCTTCTAACGACACTTCATAATCAGCACTAACAGCAGACATTGCAGACATCATTTTCCCTGTCGCCTTATAATGCTCAAGACGCTCAATAAATCGCTGCAATGTATAGCTTAAGGCATAGGCAGAGGATGACATTATCTTTCTAACCATCAAAGAAAGCATAGGTCTCACTCTTTCCGGTATACCATAAGTATCAGTCCGCTGAAGGTATTTGCTTACATTTTCATACAGTAAAATTTCCTCTGGAGAAGCCTCATATTCCTGTACAAAGGGAATCCTTTTAGTGTAGTTTACATATTCTTTTACCTGCTTCCTAAGTGTTCTATGAATAATACTCGACAAGCGTCCTTTCAACTCTCCATATTTAGCGGCATCCCTTGTTGTTACCATATTATATTGTTCATTGAAAGAATCAACGGTTGAAAAAAAATGCGGATCAATAATACTAATCAAGCCATACAATTCTTTAAGATTATTTTGCAATGGTGTGGCTGTCAATAATATTTTCTTATGATGTTTAAAAGTATTCATCATAGTGTTACCTATAATGTTACCCTTTTTATATACATTACGCATCTTGTGAGCCTCATCAAATACAACCAAATCCCATTTTACAATTTCCAGTTCCTGTGAATGTTTTATTGCAAAATTATACGAACATATAATAATATGCTGTCCATCCTCAAATTTACCACCACCTTTTTTCACAATATCTTTATATGTTTCATTATCAATAATGATTGACGGCAAATAGAACTTCTCCATCAATTCTAGTCCCCATTGACTTCTAAGAGACGCAGGAACCACAATAATGATTTTTCTTTTATGTTCAGCCCATAATTCAGACAGAATTATGCCAGCTTCAATTGTTTTACCCAACCCAACTTCATCAGCTAAAATAGCACCTTTACTTAATGGTGATTTAAAAGCAAACAAAGCTGCTTCTACCTGATGTGGATTCATATCAACTTTGGCTTCAGACAAAACGCCAGTAAACTTACCATCATCATTTGTAGACTTTTTATGCGAAAGACCCCACGCATAATACAACTGTTGAATTTGTGTTATATTATTATCCATTATTTCTTTTCTATTCTAATTGAATACTCTGGAGACAATTCATCAAAATCCTCAATTTTTGCACCTTTCCAATATTTTTTGGCAATTTTCTCACAAGCTTCTTTCAGACGCTCATCCGCAAGAGGATTAGCATCTTTTCCATAGGTGTCTCTTAATCTTTCATACGATTTTTGAAGATCCAAATCATTTAAAGAGATTCTCACAATATGATATTTTTCATCAGGATGTTTTTGCATAAACTCATTTTGAGACTTGTGCAAATAGAACGGTGCCAGTCCATCCTTAAGACTATATAATGTGGTTTTAACATCAACATAAACCTTATCAGTTATATTGTGGAAATCGTAATCCCCTACACCTTCTATTGCTGCATACTTATAATCCTTATCTTTGGATTTTAAATATTGTTCATATATCAGTTCCCCTATATACCCTATTGTTTGACGAACTTTAGATTCTTGAGTTTCATCATCGGCATCTTTTCTATCATGTAGAATTTCAAGAATCTTATCTTTATTATCTGCAAGTTCCATCAATTCATCTGCATCAAATATTTCAGCTAATTCCTTAACACTTTCAAATTTATCTTCATCAACTTTTAAGTTAGCATCATTTCCAGAACCATTAGAATTAACTATATTATCTGAAGTCTGTACAATTGTAGCGATATCAACTCCCTTTTCTTCTGCCATTCTCTCCAACTTTTCCAATTGATCCACATAAAGCCCCTGCAGAACAATAAACGGCTGTTTAAAGAAATCCATATCTGCAATGTGTTTTTCTATCATTTTCAGAGGTGACAATTTGTCCTTATTGGGATATTGTACAATTACTAACGAATTAGTATTATATCCAAATTCTTTATTATCGATACCAACTGAAAGCACCTGTGCCTTATTTATGTACATAGCAAAATTAATCCCTATAGGTTTTTGAGATGTTTTGATCTGAATACCTTTGGACTCTGGCATACTTTTCCATATAGCATATGGTTCTGAAGAAATTTCTTGATAATTACCATCATGAGCTTTAACAAACACCTCTAACTTCGGTGCTTTGTGTAGTTTATGTTTTGATAACAATTCCAATTCTCTATAAGCAAAAACGACTTCTCTTTTAAAGAAGTTCTGCACATCCTTATTATTTTTCAACATATCCAAAAATGTCGGAGTCCATGAATACGTTGAAAGGAAACAAGAATTATCATCATACTCATTTAAAGTAAAGACAGGACATACAGAAGATGATTCTTTCAATACAATATCACCTGAATATTTTAAAAAGATTTTATTTTCAAGATCTTCAGGAATACGTTCAACTATCCGTTGAACAGTATCATAAGCATTTTCCCCATATACATAGGTAAATTTAGAATTCAAAAGCCATTCAATAGTAGCAATTGTTTTCTCTTCATCAGCAAAATCTGGCATCGCAAAAGACACTTCATTGCTACGGATGCTTTTTCTTACGGAAATATATGATTCTGATTCTGTACGTAAGTCATAAAACAGATCCACTGCATCGCTATTTCGTTCCAACCATTTTTGCATTTCGATTGGTAATTTTTCATTTTCAATTAACAATGCTTGTTCCGCAAACACCTGACTTTCAGAATCAAAATCTTTTATTTTAAAATACCTGTTAAAACCTTTATATTGGTTTGCCTTAATCATATCCAATGCATCAACAAGACTTTCGTCGTCACTTATCTCAAGATTACAATAATCGGTTTCCGAGTTTAGTGAATAATCCAAGCAGAATCGTAACTGTTCTGTAGATAGATAACTATCCTTAAGTTCATCATATATTTCTTTTTCAGAAACACTCTCTTTTTTGTCACTATAGAATTGTCTTTTAAACCAATCGGCACCATCTGGGAATGGTAGGCAATCAAGAAATGAGTCTATATGCTCATTTTCCTTCTGATATCCAGTAATCAAATCGTATAAATTATATTCATGTCCAAAAGCAACAAAAATATTATCCTTTATATTTTCAGGTAAACTCTCATTATTGTGCCTAATGCATTCAAATATAGTTTGTTTGAAGTTGTTCTCAGGATTACTATGTGACTCTGCAAACTTTATAATTTGCCACCTAATATCGGATTCTGCTATTTTTTGATCAATTGATATATTTTTAATGGATTTTATATAATGTTCTACAACAGCAGAGCCACAATTGCGAATTATTGGAAAAATAAGATACTTATCGTTAATTTTATCAATAACAGATTTAGCAAAATCTTCACGAGTTATATTAAAGGCATTGGTTTCTGATGATATCAATTTCTGTACTTTTCCTGGCACATAGTAAAAGCCTATTTCCACCAATGCTTTACGAATATCCAGATCAAAATCATTAGTGTAGTTTTTCCCACCATTCAAAGGTTGAATAAAATAACTATCATTATCCCCTATTACCCTATATTTATGCAGAAATGGATCTGAAGATATTTTGTATAGAATTGACAATGTGGAAAAATCAACACGTAAATTTGGATTCACCAAATCATGCACATATAGTGTTGACATTATAAATGGCGGCGTATTCAGAACTTTTTTATACTTATAAGATACAAAGTTATATTGACTATATGAAATTTGTAATTTTTCATATTCACCCTCTGTCAATCTGTCTATATTTTCAATCGTGTAGCATGATTCTTCCATAGGCTTGCCATCCTTGTCAAGATACAAATTCAAAAAAGTCCTATAAACCGATGAATCTGCCAACTCATATGAATTTTTAATATCCCTCAAATAAGCATCAGTATCATCTCCCCAGCCATCCTCCACTTTCAGTTTGTCAAAATGTTTATCAATCCAATTCCAAATCAATCCCTGATCCGAGTTATTTCCAAGAAGCCAATGTTGTTGTTTAACGCATTCTGGTACACTTCCTTTAACACGGAATTTATCAAATAGTATCGTTCCTTCTGGTCGTTCTTCAAATAATTCTGAGAACGTCAAGTAATCTCCTTTCCAATTTTGAAGTACGGCTATTTCATTTTTTATTTCATATATATATCTTGGACAATTCTCAGCAATCAGGCATAAAACCTGACATACAGCGTCACGTCCTATAGATTTCTCCCTTAAATCCGACAAGTTTTTCTTAATTTTATTAAGTAAAATTCCATAATCTTCACTTTCATAATCCTCACATACAGGTTCCTCAATATACTCTTGACCAACAAAAATGTTCGGCATAGATTGCGCCATATAATACACATTAGAATCAGTCCGTAAGTATTCCCATGAATACAGATTATTTTTATTGGAACGAAAAACAGGAATCGTTTCTATATCAGAAATAGAATCAACACAATTATTATGGAACAATCTATAATCTTCATGCGACATACCTTTAATCCAAGAAGACAGTTTATCTTCATCAGCCATTTGAAGCATTTCGGCAAAACCTAAAACACGAATCTTTTTATCAAAGTGAAACGCATATCTTTTTCTACAATCAGTATTTATCCAATTTAGGTTATTTATCCCAATGTTCTTCAACAATACGTTTGTCTCCTTTTCTTCCTCGCAAATTTCATCAAATGGGACATATGTACATTCAGAAGTATATGCATATTCATTAAGAAACGGACGAATAATATCGTAGAAAGCTTTTCTGATTTTCTGCTCTTCTTCATTACCATCTTCTGGGCGAGATGAAATCAAAGATTGATATATATAATCAAATTTTTCTCTATCAGTCTTTATCAGCGACTTTAATTCTTTAACCAAATAAGCGTATGCTAGGCGTAACTGTTCACATGTCTTTTCCGTATCTGTTATACGCTGACGACTATCATCAACTTCCAAAATCTGACTATCTAAAATAAAGCCTAACCTATACTTGGTCTGTAAAATTGGTAATCCTTTGAAAAAGTTAACCACATTTTTCTCTGCAAAAATTGGGTTAAAAGCAAAATGATAATGGAAGGTTTTACCTTTTTCTTCAAAATCCACGAATAAAGAGCGAACAGTATGTTGCTCAACCTCTTTACCCATGACATATATGTGTTTCAACGATCTACCTTCATTACGTTCTTGATCTGCAGTAATCGAAGCAAAACCACCTAAACGCGAACAAACATTCTCGATGTTATTTTCTTCAATAATTGTTTGGTACTTTCCTTTACCTAAAGGAATAATCAATGCCGTACCACGTGTTAAAAATGATTTATTTCGTGGAGGATCAACCAGAGAATTAAAGGCTTCAATTGCTTTCTGAGCTTCCTCATTACTGAACTTATCAAGATCTTGTCCAGGAGCTATCGGGTAATAACTCATAAGAATTTTAGCAAACAATATGTTATTTTCCACATCGTCTGCTTGAGAAGGAACCCATTCGTCGCCATTGATGAGCCATGCATCCAATTGCGACATATTATTCCAACTGACAAGATATGGACCTTTTTTATTATTTATGATAGCATCTTTAAGCAATTCTTCCGTATCAACATTGTAGTCAATATCTGCAAGGAGGGTATAAAGTAGCTTTGAACCTTGCCCATATTTACCTAATTTTTCATTATCGTTTAGTTTTAGAGACTTTCCTTTGGCCAAAAAATTGTATAATTGTCCATCTCTCGGTTCTTCTCCATCTGGCAAATCGAATATATTCATATCCGTATAAAACGGTTCTCCATTATTTAATACAATCAAGAAATCTTCATTTGCATAAAAAAGAAGAGTATCTGCATTTGCATCATACGCATTCTGAACAAACTCATAAAACAATTGCTCTTTCGCATTATTTGCAAAACTTGCCGCTCCAGTTATGAGTGCATCAACAGTCTGACCCTGACCACTCATCATATTCAAAAAGTACTCTTTATTAGCTCCGACAAGATGCAATGTTTCGTTACATTTTGAAATTGTCTTTATATACTGTCTGAGGTCTCTAACTTTCATACAATTATTTATTTGATGTAAGGAATAATCTGAATTATGAATGTTTTGTTTCTATCTTCGCCATCTGGTCCATAACCACTATACCTACCCTGTCCGCCAAACCCCGAACCACTAATAAAGACTTCACCATTCATTTCTTCAATTGATTTTATGATTCCATTTTTCTTCCAAAGATTATACAAACTTAATGCGCGTTCGTAGCTCCTTATTTCCATTGTATGCCAACTTGCCTTGTCTGCTTCTAGATTTTTTTCTTTAGAACCCTTGTTAAGATGTCTTGCCGCACGTCCTTCTATGATAATTTTAAACGAAATATTAACAGACTTTTCAAATTTTGTCAAAATCTTTTCAACTAATTCTTTTCCTGCTTTTACAAACACTTCTTCTTTGTCCTTCGGAATATATGCCAAATTAGGCGCAAACATAATATCAGATTTACACTCAAATCTTTGATATTGTTCGTTGTAATGAAAATATTCACTTTCCAGTGATTTTTGAGCTTCATTAAACTCACGAATCATTCTAGACTGCTCAATGGTTACTTTTATATTTCCACCATCTCCCCCTATCGCACCTGTTATTCTAATATAACCATACCAAGCAACTAAACTTGTAATAATAAATACTATTAAAAAACCTGAAATAAGGTCTGTATAATTTTGCCAGAAATTATGCTCTTCGCCTTCATCTCTGAAATTAATCCTACTCATCTGTTTACAATTTTATTAAGTTGACTTTCAAGTTTCTGAAGTATTTCTATTGTACTACCGATTTCGTTGATGTGAGAAATCAAATTTTCAATACGTTCATATCTTTCTTCTATAGCAGTTATAACTTCATCAACCTTTTCATTTGTTTTAATTACATGTTTCATGCTGTCATCAATTGCTGAAAGCACATTTTCTTGACTTTCATTCATACGATGAGCATTTATAACAGCATCTTGATATGCTTGTGCAGCACTTTCATAGTTGCCCTTAATGTTTGCAACATGATCACTGATATATGAATAACTATTCTCTAATTCATGAACGCTTGTTTTGATAGCATTACTTAGCAAATTAACCTCTTCTGTTATTGAATTTTTCAAATTATCAACAAAAGATGTAAGCGAGTTGCGAAGTTCGGCACATACCTCACGATTCATAGCATTATTACTTTGTAGCATTTCTTGATTTACTTCGGCATATGCGTCCTTCAAATCAACCATTTGCTGTAAACCATTTACACTTTGCGCTTGAATTTTTTCATACTCAGCAATCATCTGATCATTCATTTTTTTTGCAAAATCAGAATTTTGGTTTGCCAAACGTTCTGATAACGCATCATAATTTGCAACAATTGCAGTAAGTCTTTCATCTTGACTTGAACGCAAAACAGACAGAGCCGAATTCATTTGCGAGCATAACAGATTCATTTGTTCCGTTACAGTACAGGAAACAGATTGTAGTTCAGTATTTGTACCTTCTATCATCTGCTTAACATTTAGTTTTTGTTCTTCGAGAAGACCACTCGACAATAAGGACATTTTCTCTGTCAATGCTTCTATTGTTTCTGCACATTTTTTAAATTGCTCTTCACCAAAATCTTTGATATTTTGTTCTATTTGACCATGCATTTTCGTAAAGATATCATCCATTCGTTTAACAAAGTCATTGACAAACCTCTCTAAAATTTCACTCTGCTGACCTATTGTTGTATTTAATCTATCATTATACTCTTTATTTTTTGCGTCTTGCTCTACTAATTGATTTAATATAGACGATAAGATTTGATTATTTTCTTGATTTTGCTGAGTTAGAACAAATAAACATTCATCTGGGGTTTTCTTGTCAATTTTCTTATCCAATTTTTTATTTTCTTTCGAATAAATAACCTTACAAACTACAGTGACCACAAATGCCCCAATAAGGCCTGCTATTGAAGACTCAAACGCTGGTATCAATTCTCTTATTATAGTGTCAATCTCCAGTGTATCTTGGTTTATATCACCTAGTGAGTTACAAATTGCCACAAAAGTTCCCAAAAGTCCTAAAGAAGTAAACAATCCAGGCAAACTATTTAACAATTGTCGTGACTTATGATAAGTATAATAAATCACAAAAAAAATGACCGCAAGAATAAAACTTATCACAAAAACGCCTTCACCAGTAAATATACCAGCCAATGTTTCCGTAAAGGACTTGAACTCTATTATATTCATATCTTTATTTATTTAGTTTGTATTTATTTTATCGTATTACAAATTTATAATTTTTATCAATTTATATAACTTTTTACATAGCTTGGATTTTGCCTTCATACAATATTTGAATTAAACCTCCCCTTTCACCTTCTCCGACAACACCTTCAACGTTTCAATTACCGAGTCGTATGGTTGCTTGGAAATCCATAGATTTATTTTGTAGTTTTCGTATTTTTCGTCTTTATTGTAGATAGTGTCATAAGTGTTCTTTTGATCTGCATCCGCCTGTATTTTGTACCAATCAAAATCGTCTTTATCACGATTTAAATATAAACCACTTTTCTTGATAACTTCAACATATGACAAATCAACCTCATCATTGCCAACAGAACGATGAGATTGAATATTTCTTACCTTAGCAAGATTTTCTAAATTACTTCCTTTTATGCCAAACTTCTTCTTAACATAAATACACTTTGAAATGTAATTTATCGATGATAATGTGGTGGTCTCTGTCTTATATTGATAGTTGATAGCTGCTGCTATCATATCTATATCTCCTTTATATTGCTTGTCTAAGTAATAATTGACCAACATCTCTGCTTGCATGTGGGCATAACGGCAAAATTCAAGAAAATCTATCTTGTGACTTCTTGTTCCATATCTATATCTCAACATTTCCCTATTGTCTGAAATCAACTGAAGTCTTATATGTTCATTGTCAACAAATGAATAATCAATAATCGAGTCAATTTTATCCAGACTAAAGTCTAATCCCAAATATTTTTCAATTTGTTTTATTTTATTGAGATATATACTATTCTGTCCAAACCTTTCTTCCATCGCTTTCCTGAACTCAGGATCGGTATTGGTCAGTTGTTCTATCTTGTTTAACAGATTTTTATATTTGTCTCTGCCTTCGCTCATAACTTTCTTATTTTAGAAGTTCATCTAATAAGTTTTCAAGTTCTGAAATTAAGGCTTCGTTGTTGGTTTGGTTATCGGTTTGATTTATAATAGGATTCTTTACTTCCATCAGATGGTCGTACTTACCTTGAAGTCTTTTGTAAACGGAATCATTCTCTCCTTTTACCATCTTCAAGTAAAGCAATTTTCCGCCCAGAACAGCATCTAAATTCGGATTACCTTTCTTGGTATATCCTTTTTCCGCTTTATATCTTGGATGGAAACGTTTAACAGCTTCATCGTAACCATATCTTTCCCAGATATATAACAGATTGCGTATTTCCTTCACATATTTCTTTGTGACATTGGCTTTTTCGCATACTATCACACCTGTGACTTCTTGCCTGCCACCTCGTTTTTGCAGTCTAGTTTTCTTATCGTTGATGACGAATCCATCCTCCGTGATAATACGTTGAAGTTCTTTCCTAAAATCGCTTTCTTCTTGATAGACATTATGACTACTACTGAACGTAATGTCGTCGGCGTATCTGGAATAATTAAGTCCAAATCGTTTTGCGAGACCTGCTAATTTATGGTCAAGCTTGTCGCAGATGATGTTGGTAATGGTTGGTGATGTTGGCGCGCCTTGTGGCAAGACGTATTTTATATTCTCTCCATCAGTGACTTTCATTGTGCACAGTCCAGAAATCATTCTTGCGATGTCATCAGAAAATTCAAAAGGTTTCACCTTTAGTCTGGCACATATTCTAGCTCGGGTAATGGAAGGGAAAAAGTCTTTGAGGTCGATGTTAAAGACATAATTCTGGTTTATATGTCTTTTCGCATTGTCTACGACACTTCTGTTTTTAGCAAATCCCATCGCATATTTTGAAGGCTCATAGATTTCCTGAAGTATCATATTCATACATTTAAGTATGATTTTCAATCCTTCTACCGGAGCGGAAATCTTACGAGTGCCACCACTTTTCTTTGGAATTTCAAAATCATTGTAACGTTTTACATCAGAAGCAGGATTGCTGTAGAATGTGATTTGTCGCAATTCAAACGGATATGCCTTGTCTCCCAAATATTCTTGCTTCGCATCGTTTAACAATGTCAACAATGCAGTCTTACAATCATGAGTATTAAGGGTTTCTATGATTCTTTCTTTATCCATTTGAAAATTATTTGGTAAAGGACTTCGAGAATACCGACTGAGATTCTTTTCTTCAAACATGCTCTCCTTTTCATTATAACTCTGTATCTATCAATACTATATTACTATAGATAATAAAGGAGGTGTAATAAATAATAACGGAAAGTGACCTTTTCTTGACATTAGACGAATACATCTAACAGATTCAAAATGCTCTCCCAGTCAGTATCTCAAAGAACTTTTATATCGCAAAGTTAATTTATTTTAAGTACAAATCTCAATTTAAGCTGCATTATTTGCATTGTATTTGACAATCACATTATTGCAGAAATCAAGGATGAGATTATTGCTCGTGAGGAAATCGATACCCAGAATTCCATGGATACGGATACCTTCTTCTTTTTCAATCATATCGAAAGCTAGCGGAGTCTGTTTCATCACGCTGAGTCTGGCCTTACAATTGTTTCCATTCACCTTGAATTTCATAATCGCAGAAAATTCTGATGATATCTCACTGCCATCGACACATCTGGCAAAACTCTTGGATTCTACGATTTGGAGCTTATCCTTGATGAGATCATAAACACGACTATCAATATAACTTTCCGTTGCGCCGGTATCAACGACGAATAACAAATACTCTTTTTTACGGAATTCAGCCAACAAATATGGTACGCCAATTACGTTCAAGAGAATTGGAGCTATCGCTTTTGTGTTGTTTCTGTTTTTCACCGATGTAATTTTCATGTTTCTGTTTCTTTTCATAACTTTTGGTTTTATTTTGACACTGCAAATTTACATAGCAGCTACGAATTCTTTGTTCGTAGTTTTGAATAATCTTCAAACATTGAATTCACTCTTTCGTAAACCATATCCTGGATGTTGCTTGGTTCCAAGACTATAAGTTCTTTGCCGTATGATGAAAGTTCGCGTATAAGTTCGTAGTTGAACTTACATACTATCTTGAAAATCTGTCCGTTTTCGAGTGTTGGATAACGTTTCCTGAGTTCTTCGTTCTTTGCTATATTTTTTACTCTGACTTGTGATGAATGTAAAGGTTTTGTAAGCACATAATCTTTTGCTCCGTCACTTGTCCAGAAATAGATGTTGCATAAAGGTGCATCGTCGTAGTAAGTCACGCCTATTATTTCTTCGTACATCTCTGAAATATCATCATCGCAATCCACATATTTGTGAGAAGGAAGTGGCGTCACCTTGTCGATTCTGTCAAGAGCAAATGTCAATAATTTCTCGTCTTTTTCCGAAGCCGCAACAAGAAACCATCTGCTATTGTATTCTTTTAAAAGGTATGGATGAAGATTGTGGATAAGGACTTCATCTGGTGCTGCAAACTTATGATAATGTATTTCAATGACTTGTTTATTAGATATTGCAGTAAACAATTCACCCAAAATAGACTTCTCTTCAATAGGATTTTTCGAGAATGATATTATTTGTCGTTCATTATCTTTTACGCCAAGACTTTTTCTTAGTCCTTCTAATGTTCCCAGATTTGGCAGTCCGTCGAATTGTCCTAAGAGCGACAATGCAGATTTGAGCAGATATTTCTCATCGTCGGACAAATCCTTCTTAAAAATAGAGTAAGAAGGATGAGCATATCGAAGGCATTGTTTTGTGAACGACCTTTGTTTTTGGGAGTCATAACTTTGAACTGTATAGCGTTCAATTTCAACAAGGAATGGTCCTTCGTATTCAAGATAGCGCAAGTCTTTTTCGATGGTACGACGAACAACGCCATTGGAATCCTTGTCCAATTCAGAAAGTCTATTGTTCACTTCCTCTGTCAGGTCATCCAAAGTATAGTCGTGATATCGGTCGCTGAGAAGTTCGTCCAATATCTTGTATCTTGTCATTGCGTTTTTGTTGGCTGGCATAGTTTCTTATTTTTTTAGTTAAGGTAAAGATTTCTAATAACAATTACGCCGTCGGCACCGACAGCTAAAAATCTCTTCTCATCAGAAGAAAACGCTGCAGATGCTACTGTTTTTGCTCTATCAGCGACACCATCAATTCCACTGGCAAAATCATTGAAATTTTGAATACAATCTGTAACATTATTTACAGAATGGATAAAAACATTACCAGAAGGCTGATGTCCCCAATTATCATTATCAGGTGAATATGGAATATAATTTTGGTCCGAAAATGCAATATATTTTCCAGAAGGACTAAAACACAAAAGACTTTTACCTTGTATTTGTTCTATTTTATCGTATTTATTTTCCGACTTTAAGAGATAAGCATTTGCACAACTATCATAATAAGCCACATCTCCTGATTTATTAAACATGGTCATCCAAACTGCACACAACGATCCGAATCTTTTGTTAATTTCAATTACATCAGCTGTGTGTATGATAATCTTTTCTGCTTCTAAATCGTATAATCCCCAAACGCCTCCTCCATTTGTTTTTTTTGCTGCAAATGAAAGATATTTTGAATCATAGGAAAATGATACGTAATTAAGAAACCATATATTTTCTCCAATTTTTACTTTTCTTTTAATATTATCCCCTATTTTGATGTATTCTATACATTGTTCTACTTCTATGAATATATGTGAAAATTTATCTTGATTTTCTATAATACGATTTTCATTATACTTTTTTTCAATACCATACTCTATAAGAGATGCTCTTCTATTAGCGATTTTACATTTTTTTTGTTCATCTGAATCATCCGATAAAAAATCATAATGTCCACAAAATTCTTTGTATTCCTCAAATGTTAATTCTTCATTCGTATATTTATTGAAATAACAAGTTATCATTTGATTATCTGCAACATATTTTCCATCAGGACTTTTAAATTCAAAATTTGACATTTCATTACGTTCAATTCTTTTAAGCGTAATCGGGTCTCTCCATACAGGTCTTCTAGAATCAGCTTCGTGAATTATAATATCAGGTTTGTATCCATTAAGACCACCCCTATATTTTAAAGTAGAACCTTCTATATCAAATGGTTTTTGGACCATATACTCCAAATCCATAATACCAACAGTTTCTCCATTTTTTTTAGAAAAAACAACGTTTTTACCATCACTTGAGAAAAAAGCATTGCTATAAGACGAATTATCGAATAAATTGTTTAATATTGTGAACGATTTATCTGCTATTTCATCGTGATATATAACAGTATCTCCAATGGTTATATATTTTTTGCCAGAAATTGATTTGCCAGATGCTCTTAATAATTTTTCATCTGTAGATTCATAACAATCATTTTCATTTCCATTTGTTTTATCTTCTTCTGGAATTTCTTCAATTCTCCACGATTGATAAGAGTATTTATCACTTTCAATAACAATAGATGATTCACTGAGTTTATATATTGGCTTTTTGATATATAGTTTGTCTTTACAATAAGTTATCATTTTACCATAAAGTAAGTTTTTTTGTTTATCATCTTTTAGTTTTGATAGAAGTCCTTCTATTTGGATAGTATTAAAAATTGTTCTGAACTGCTCTATATACGTTCTATATTCTTTATCATATTCAGCATGATTTTTTAACAACTCATTAGATTTCTCTTCATATTTATTGAGAAATTCATACATGGCATAATATTCTTTTGTTTTAGCACTATTGTAAAAACCTTCAATATAGTAAGGAAGTTGAAAAACAAGTTGTTTAATTTCAATACCATCAAGATTGTAACAATGATATATTTTTTGTAAAACATAATCTGTTTCCAATCTGAAGAACATATTTTTATATAAATAACATTTATCATCAACTATTCCAACTTCCTTAATGTTTGATATATACGAGTTTTGTAGATTTAGAGAATAAAGTCCTTCATCTTTAACATAGTATAACTTATTGCCCAAAGAATACATTCCATTGAATTCAACAACAATATTATTATCTAAATAATCATATACGATAATGCTTTCTCCTTGCTGGTAGATTACTAAATGGTGATTTGAAAATATGTGATTATTAAACTTAAACACAAACTCGTCTTTGTCAACATTGTATATAGCATAGTCCGTCTTTGTTATAAACAAGAAATATTCAGATGAAATTCCAGAAACATCATTTAAAGGAATTATATCTTCAGGTGAAATGTTATATTCTACCTTTTCTTCATTGGTTTCAACATTTGAAAAATACAAACGATCACCCGTTGTAATAAACACCCAAGGATTGTTATCAAAGACATATTTTCCTTTGATGTGACTACCACCTAATTTTATTGCGTCTTCAATAAGGATAACTATCTTTTCATTCAGAGATTTACTGTATAAACAATGTTTGCCAGCACATAAATGAATAACGAGTGGTTCTTTGTCAATACAATACTTTTTGCCTGTTAGTTGGTCTGTCAAATCATCTACAGGAGAAGTGCTACTTATTACTATTTCTGTATTGAGGTATGCGTGGTGAGTGTTTGCTTTAATATTTCCCATAGCTTCTTATTTTGTCGCAAAGGTATAAATTATATGCGAACTCTATGTTCGGAGGAATATTTTTTATTTGGAGAATTGTAGCTTAGCTAAATCATCCCCCACTCCTTTGAACCTTTTCTCTCCTTGTCGGTTTATAGGTCAATAAATCTGGATCTATGAAACCTTTTTACTTTTTCATATCACTCACTTTTATCCTCACTCTTGAAAGTCGGGCACAGATGCTCGACTTCAGGAGAGCGGTCGATATGATGCTGGAGAATAATGCGACAATTAAAGCTGCTGAGAAAAGTACGCTGCTGGCGAAACGGCAGTCGCAGCTGATAAACGCGAGCTGGCTGCCTACTATCACAATGACAGCGGATTATACTATGATGTCGAATGGGATTGGCGTCTCGCAGGATTATGCTTCTCTGCTTGAGCCTTTTGAGGAGAAATATGCGGAGACGCCTCTCGTGCCTGAGATTCTCAATCTCATCTCTAACGAACTCGGCGACCTTGCCTTCGAGGT
>JAZRNQ010000214.1:0-36941 GCA_045648285.1 Bacteroidales bacterium
ATTTGTTCGAACTCTCTCATTCTGAAGATAAACTGACGAGCCACGATTTCATTACGGAAAGCCTTGCCTGTCTGAGCGATACCGAAAGGCACTTTCATTCTACCAGTCTTTTGGATGTTGAGGTAGTTGACAAAGATACCTTGAGCTGTTTCAGGACGGAGATAAATCTCGTTAGCGCCTTCAGCTACAGAACCCATCTGTGTAGCGAACATAAGGTTGAATTGACGAACGTCGGTCCAGTTGCGTGAACCTGAAATTGGACAAACGATACCGAGGTCTTCGATGAGCTGTTTGATGCCAGCGAGGTCGTTGTTTTCCATCGCTACATAAAGACGATGGCTGATGTCTTCTATTTCTTGTTTGTAACCGAGAACGCGAGCGTTAGTAGAAACGAACTGTTCCTTATCGAAAGCTTCGCCGAAACGTTTCTTGGCTTTCTCTACTTCTTTATTGATTTTATCTTCAATCTTAGCGATGTGGTCTTCAACGAGAACGTCAGCGCGATAACGTTTCTTGCTGTCTTTGTTATCAATCATTGGATCGTTGAAAGCATCGACGTGACCTGAAGCTTTCCATACTGTTGGATGCATGAAAATCGCGGCGTCAACACCGACGATGTTTTCGTGCATCTGCACCATAGCTTTCCACCAATATTGGCGGATGTTATTCTTTAACTCAACACCGTTTTGACCGTAGTCATAAACAGCTGAAAGTCCGTCGTAAATATCACTTGAAGGGAATACGAAACCGTATTCTTTAGCGTGAGCTGTTATCTTCTTGAAAAATTCTTCTTGATTCATTGTTTTTATTTTAAAGACCACAAGACCACAAGACTACATGTCAACAAGTCTTTTTATCTTGAAGCATATTAATAATTCTAGAATTCTACAGTTCTAAATTTCTAAAGTTCTACAAAATGAGCATCGCGTCGCCGTATGTGAAGAAACGGTATTTCTCTGCGACTGCAGTCTTATAAGCCTTCATGAGTAATTCATAACCAGCGAATGCTGCTACTTCCATCATCATTGATGACTTAGGAAGGTGGAAGTTTGTGATGAGGGCATCAGCTGTGTTGAAGTCGTAATGAGGGAAGATGAACTTGTTAGTCCAGCCCTTATAAGGATTTATCTGACCTGAGATAGTCACTGAAGTCTCGAGAGCCTTGAGTGATGTTGTACCCACAGCGAAAATCTTGTGACGTTCAGCCTTAGCAGCATTGATAATGTCGCAAGCTTCTTGTGTGATTTCCATCTCTTCAGAGTCGGTCTTATGTTTTGTAAGGTCTTCAACTTCGATGTCGCGGAAGTTACCCACGCCTGTATGGAGTGTGAGTTCAGCGAATTGCACGTCGCGGAGTTCGAGGTGTTTCATAAGCGACTTGCTGAAGTGCATGCCAGCTGTTGGAGCTGCCACAGCACCTTCGTGTTTAGCGAAGACAGTCTGATAGTTCTCTGCGTCTTCTGGTTCCACTGGTCTTTGGATTTCAACAGGAAGTGGAGTATTTCCTAAATCTGTTATAGTCTTTTTGAATTCTTCGTGAGTGCCGTCGAACAAGAAACGTAATGTTCTTCCGCGTGATGTGGTGTTGTCGATGACTTCAGCTACGAGGTCGTCGTTCTCACCAAAATATAATTTATTACCGATACGGATTTTACGAGCTGGATCCACGAGAACGTCCCAGAGGCGGCTTTCGTGATTGAGTTCGCGAAGCAACATCACTTCGATTTTTGCACCTGTCTTTTCCTTTTCGCCGTAGAGACGTGCTGGGAAAACCTTAGTGTTGTTAAGAACGAAGACGTCGCCTGCGCTGACGTAATCCAAAATATCTTTAAAGGTACGATGTTCGATGGAACCATCTTTACGATTAACGACCATCAAACGAGATTCATCTCTGTTTTTTGCCGGATGTTGGGCAATGAGATCTGCAGGAAGGTTAAATTTGAATTGAGATAACTTCATTTATATAATGATTTTATGTTATTTTTTGCGAAAGTCACAAATATAATATCAGAATGAAGTTTTGTCAAGAGGTTTTTCAAAAAAAATAACAAAAAGACGCATCAACGACATATTATCTATTTTCTATTGTGTCGTATGATACGTCTCTATAAATTTTCAATTTTCCGTTTTCAACTTTCAATTTTCAAGTCCCCTTCTTTAATCCAATTCATCTTTCTGAATATCTCGCCGAATATCCATGTGAGGATTGCTGGAAGTACGAAGCATATCAACAATATTCCGAGCCACATTTTAGTTCCGCCTTCTGGCATCGCTGTTATTACGCCGAAAGGTCCGACGAGTCCGCATGTTCCCATGCCAGCGCCGATAGGCACGTTTTCAAGTTGAAATACGCAAGTCGATATTGGTCCGGTGATGGCTGCTGCCAATGTAGGAGGAATCCATGTAAGAGGATTTTTTATGATATTTGGCATCTGCAACATCGACGTTCCCAAGCCTTGAGAGATGAGTCCGCCCCAGCGATTTTCCTTGAACGACATCACGGCGAAACCAACCATCTGAGCGCAGCATCCTGCTGTTGCAGCACCAGCCGCTATTCCTGAAAGTCCGATGGCGATACATAATGCAGCGCTACTTATTGGCAATGTCAGCGCCATTCCGACAGAGACGGAAACTATTACTCCCATGAGGAAAGGACGCAGCTCCGTGGCGTTTTCGATGAATCTTCCGAAAGCCTCCATGAAAGCATTGATGCCAGGACCGACGAACATGGCGAGGAGCACGCCGCTGATTATCACGACAGATGGAGTGACGAGGATGTCGACTTTAGTCTCTTTGGAGACTATCTTTCCGAGTTCGGTGCTGATGACAGCAGCTACATAAGCTCCGACGGGACCGCCTAATGCGTTGCCTGCTATACCACATACCGTCGCAGAGAACAACACCAGTGAAGGCGCATGTAGCGAATATGCTATAGCGACACCTATCGCGGCGCCGGTAGCCTGCTTCGCATATTTCGCGATTTCTAATAATATCGGGAGATTTAACTTATCACCTAAAGTAGTGAAAATAGTTCCTATCAATAATGAAGCAAACAAACCGAAAGCCATAGCACCCAGAGCATCGAGGAAATAAGCCTTCGCTGTGATATTGACATCTTTCTTCTGAAGAAAATCTTTGAAATTCATAATATATCTTTTGGTCAACAGACAACAGACAACGGACAACAGTCATTGTCCACAACCGTATACCCAAAGTCTGTTGTCTGTTGACCGTAGTCTGTTGTCATTTATTAATCTGTTTAACAAACCTCTCATACCAGTCCTCGCCGAAACGACGTATCATAGGACCTTTCAAGAATTTATATAAAGGAATGCCTTCTTTCTCGCCTTTACGTTTGGCAGGAACACAGACGCTCCATTCGTGGTAGTTGACATAGATGAAGCCGTTTTTCTCTTCGAGGCGAATAGGATAAAGGTGACAGCTTATTGGTTTCCAGAAGTCGATTTTACCTTCAAGATAAGCTTTCTCTATGGCACATAATGCAGTGCCGTTTTCATGGAAGTAAACGAAAGCACATTCTTCATTATTGATAAGACGTGTGACGAGTGCGCCTTTTTCGTCGTAGTCGTAGACGTCGTCATTCTCCACAGCCTCGATGCCTTCCGGACGCATATAAGGTTTTATCTCTTCGAGATATTCTTCAATCATACCTACCTCATCAGGTTCGAGGGGAGCGCCAGCGTCGCCGGCAATACAACATTCACCTTTGCATCTCGCAAGATGACAACAGAAACGAGCATTGATGAACTCGTCAGTGACTATTACATTATCAACTATTACCATGTGGCAAAAATAATAAAAGACTAAAGACTAAAGACAAAAGGCTAAAGTTTTTTTTAAACCTCAGAAATTCAAAACTTAAAAACTTCAAAATTTTCTAGAGTTCTAGAGAATATAGCGGAATATTTAGCATCCAGCCTTGATCTGCGTATCCAAGCATTGAAAGTCTGACACCTTTTAACTCTGGATTATTTGTTATGAACTGTCTCAGTGAACGAGCTCTTACATTGACTTCAGCCTTGACTTCAATAGGGATGATTTTGTTGTCTTGCTGAATCACGAAATCAATCTCTGCAGGAGTTTTCTCACTGCTCCAATAATAAGGTTTTATATTCTGACATATAAGTTGCTGAAGAACATATTCTTCTGCGAAAGCACCTTTATATTCAACAAAGACATTGTCGCCGATAAGCATTTCTGCAGCAGGCACATCACACATGCAAGCAAACAATCCCAAATCAAGAAGAAACAATTTGAATGCTGAGATGTCTTCATAAAACTTTATCGGCATCTTGGCTTCTTTGATTCTATTGACTTTATGTACTATGCCAGCATCTATAAGCCACTGTATCGCAAGTTCGTATTCAGAAGCGCGCGCACCATTTTTAACTACGCCGTAAATAAATTTCTTATTCTCTTTAGACAATTGAGACGGAAGAGAATCAAGTACTTGACCAATCTTAACCGATTCTGTTTTTGTAGTATGCTTTGATATATCGTTACGATAAGCTTTCAGAATATTATTTTGTATGCTTCGTACCTGAGCGAGATCTTTATATTTACAATAAGAATCCACTGCCTCAGGCATTCCCCCGACATAGTAATATTGTCTAAGAAATTCTATAAACTTTGTACTTAACGAATCTATCAATGACCAATCTTGAGTGTCCAAGATTTTTCTAAACTGTTCTTGTCCAATTGCATCGAGGAATTCGGTGAAATTCATCGGATGCATATCAATCATATCAACTTTACCAACAGGAAAAGATGTACCTTGATTCAGTGTTATTCCTAATAAGGAACCAGCCACCATAATATGATAATTAGGAGCTTCTTCGTAAAAATATTTTAACAGATGAAGTCCTCGAGGTATCTGTTGTATCTCATCAAAAATAATAAGAGTCTTATTTTCTTTAATATTAATTCCAGAAATTGCCTGAAGGCCTAACAAAATACGATCAATATTGTAATCATCAGACAATAGTTTTTCCATCCTACTTTCGTTGTCACAATTTATATAAACAACCTCCTCATACTCGTTTTTCCCGAATTCACGCATTATCCACGTCTTTCCCACCTGTCTAGCACCAGTAATTATCAATGGTTTACGATTAGGATTATTCTTCCATAATAATAATTCACTATATATTTCTCTCCTCATAATGCAATATTTTTATGCAAAAATACATTTTTTCGAAGATAAAACAAGCATATTATTACATTTTTTCGAGGATAAAATTAGTGATTTGTTACACTTTTTCGAGGATAAAAACAACACTCCTAACTCCTAATTCCTAACTCCTAACTGAAAAGACGCATCAACGACATCTTGTTTATCTCATATGTGTCGTGTGATACATCCCTACTTGGTGACTCGGTGTCTTGGTGTCTTAAATCTCCAGACATCTCAGCATTGAAACGCCGCCGTAATGTGTTATGTTGTCGTGAATCATTCGTGGGACGAGCAGCAAGGTCTTGCAATCGGATTTCTCGTGCCACACGAGATTATTCTCTTCTTTATATTTGTAAGTCTGTTCAAGAGACCAACCTTTGGATTTAGCGAGTGTGTCGAAAGCGAGATTATGCAACACCGAGCGTTCATTCTGTTGCAATCGCAGAAGCTCGTTGCGGCCGATGTCTTCGTATCGCAAAACGACTTCCTCCCAAGCCAGTTCGTCAAAGACAGGCTCGCCTTCTTGGAATAAGATTCCGTTTTTAACTTTATAAAAACCGAGAATTTTTCCCCACGTCATCCCGTCAGGATTGCTATACATATTCCTTTCCGGAACTAAGTTGTTATCTGGCATCCAGATAGAATTGCCTGCCTCTCCCGACCAGCGTCCGCCACTTCTCGGAATGTTGTTATAACCTTTGTTGGAATATTTTATCTCGAAGTAAGTGTCGAGACTGTTTTGTACCGAGACAGGAAATGTATGAAAGAGACGATCTTTCTCTTTTATCTCAGTTTCCGTATCATCAGAAGAGATAGCGACTATCTCAGCAATACGCTTGACAGCCGCTATCTTCTCTGAAATATAAGAATTGGTATTTGTTAAGGTCTTTAATAAGGATAACATTTATTATTATAAACCAATTTGTTCTTTTATCAGATTATAGTTAGCGATTTCATTAGGATGAATTTCTCCATCAACTTCTATCAACTTGACGATAAATTCTGCCAATACTTTCTTGATTTCTGCTTGTTCTACCTCGTTGAAACCGTCTAACAAATCTCTTGTCATTTGGATTATTGTCTCCAATGATACTATTTCGTTTGTACTTTCTAAAATGATTTGTTTGATTTCTGGAGTCAAACCTTCACCTTGTTCTAAATTAGCGACAAAATTTTCAATAAACTCTTGTTCTCTTGTTTCATACACTCCATCGCAATTTGCAAAGAACACTCCGATCTTTGCACAAAGAACCTGCATTTGTTGTATTTTATCCATAATATAAATTTGTTTAATTTGTTTTAATAGTAGGAAATATAGGAATACTGTTGATAGCTATCCTCACAACAATACCAATAACATCTTCTGCTAATTTACTCTTATTCATAATTTTAAATCTTAAAAGTTATGATTATTTTAGACCACCAATAGTTTTTAGAGCTAAAAGGGCTACACCTGCAACTGATGCGACTATTCCTGCAGCTGCTTGATTTGTGCTCATACCTGAATTTTTTTGATTTCCCATAGACATATTTTTAAATGTTAAACAATATTTATTTTACTTTCAAAACTTCCAAATCTGATGTGTTAAGTATATTTGCCTTAACGGCATCAATGCCATATATTCTCATAAAAGCATCCGCAACCAATTGTCCTCTATTGCTTGTCAAAGGATTGTTTCCTGTTGTAACTATTTCCACAGTCATATTAGGTTCTACCATTATCCCGTTGCAAATCTTTCTCCTTTTTGTCGTTATCCTCCATTGCGCCATGATGAGATTCATTAACAAAGTTTGACAATTCATTTCTGCAAACGTAATGATAAAATCATTTTGCCAAAATTTCAATTCGTGCCAAATTATTCCAAATCGTGCCACGAAAAAACATATAACTATTACACAATATTTTATTTGCTATTTTTGCAAAAAAACAATAGCACTTGTGATGGGTAATGAATTTTATATCGAGAAATTAAGGCAAATGTTGAAGACCAAATTCGGCCGCGACATGGAAACTCCCGCCGATTTCTCCGATTTAAGTGACGATATTAGAGATAAACTGAAATGCAACACTATGAGCGCAACAACTTTAAAGCGCTTGTTCGGATATATCAAATACGACAAAGACATCAGTCTATCTTCTCTGTCACTCCTCGCTCGCTATCTCGGTTATTCCGGATGGAACGCTTTCTGTATGAACGACAAAAGCGAATCAGACTTTATCTCAACACAAGTAATATACACTAAAGACTTATCAAAAGGCGATTCTGTAGTTTTTGAATGGAATCCCAACCGCTGCTGTCTCGTAGAATTCTTAGGCAACGACAAATTTCTCGTCAAAGACGCTCAAAACTGCAAATTGGAAATCGGCGACACTTTCACGACTACACAATTCATCCTTAACAACCCATTAATAATAACAGATTTGGTCCAGATAAGAATGCCAGAAAACTCACCTAAAAAATATGTGGCCGGCAATAAATCAGGGCTGATCAAACTGAGAGAGATAAAGAAGAAATAGTTAGGAGTGAGGAGTTGAATTGAGATTTTTGCATTTAACTTTTCATAAAAATATTTTACTTTTGTGGCTTAACTATATTATCGTTACACAATGTTCGACTCCGACTTAAATTCTGGTTTCATAGAAGAAGATAACATAAACATCGCTAATCAGTTTTCCAACTTTGAACTGATACATAACTCTAAAAACGGTTATAGCGAATTGTATAAAGCCAAACGCTATGGCAAATGGTATGTCCTCAAACGCTTGACCGACAAAGAAAAAGACAATCCTCGTTATCAGTCGCTGCTCGAAAAAGAATTCGACATCGCAATACAGCTTTCACATCAGAACGTAGTCCAGACCGTCACCCTTGAAGATATTCCTCAACTCGGACTCTGCATAGTGCAGGAATTCATCGACGGCATAACATGGAACGACTTCTTCTCCAAAAACAATATTTCTAAAAAAGAAACCTTCAGAATACTCGGCGAACTTTGCGATGCACTTGCATATATCCACAACAAGCAAATCGTCCATCGCGACATAAAACCAAACAACATCTTAATAACTCGCGACGGACATCACGTGAAACTCATCGACTTCGGTCTCGCCGACAAAGACGATTTCGATATCTTGAAAGAACCTGCAGGAACAACAGCATTCGCTTCTCCTGAACAGCAAAAAAGAAATAAAATCGACAATCGCTCCGACATCTACGCTCTCGGAAAAATCATTCAAGATATTTCATATCAATCTTTTAAGATAAAAAGAATAACGAAGAAATGTCTGGAAGAAAACCCAGAAAAACGATTCAGTTCTGCTCTTGAAGTAAAGAAAAAACTCAACAGCAAGACAGACTTCATCATCTTAATCATAATTCTATTGTTAACAATCTTCACGTTTTTTTCACTCATATTAGTAAATATGAAAAATAAAATTGAGACATTAGAGATAATGAATAATGAGATGGTTACGCAAGAGTTTTATGATTCCCTCAAAAAAGAAATCGCCATATTGGAAAACGAGAATCACAAGATAAAATCAGAATCAGACTCCATCAAGATTATATTGAAAAAGCAAAGCGAAACAGAAAATCTTTACAAATCCCTACATAAACAAGTCGTTGATTTTGCAGGGAAACAATGCCGTGAAATAGAGAAGACATTAGATTACAACAATATATATTCACTTTCCAATAGCAATAAGATAAGCAATCTGATTCTTAGCAGAGGAAAATTCCCTCAACAACTTATTGATTCAAATCTAAAAAAAGACTCACCTTACTATCACGAGTGGTTACATAATCTGAAAAAAGTCGAAGAAAACATTTATACAGATTTCAGCAGAAGTTTTTACGGAAGTTGATAATTTGAGGAACTGAGGAATTGAGGAATTTTCACTTTAGCCTTTAGCCTTTTGTCATCACACCTTACAAATCGCCGCAATTAATTTCTTAGTGTAATCGTTTTGAGGATTGTTGAAGAGTGCATCGGCTTCGTTCATCTCCTGAATCTTGCCATTGTACATCACCACCACTCTGTCGGACATAAATCTTACGACGCTCAAATCGTGAGAAATGAATATATATGTGAAATGAAATTCTTTCTTCAGTCTGTTAATAAGATTTAACACCTGCGCCTGCACCGAGACGTCGAGTGCAGACACCGACTCGTCGCATATTATGAGTTTCGGATTGACAGCCAAAGCGCGTGCTATACATATGCGCTGCCTCTGGCCTCCAGAGAACTCATGCGGATAACGCTGATAATGCGCTGCTTCCAAACCTACTTCCTCCAAGAGACGACAGACGCGTTCTCTTCTTTTCTTGGCGTCTTTCTCAATGCCGTGAACCAACATCGGCTCTGCGATGGAGTCACCGACACAGATACGCGGATTCAAGGAAGAATACGGGTCTTGGAATACTATCTGCGCCTGCTTGCGATATTCTCTTAATTCTTTATTATTCAAGTTCGTGATGTCTCTTCCTTCGAAGATGACTTTTCCAGAAGTCGGCTCGACAAGTCGTAAAATGCTGCGTCCCAATGTCGTTTTGCCGCATCCCGACTCGCCCACAAGTCCGAGTGTCTCGCCTGGATAAACATCGAAACTGACATCATCGACGGATTTTATGTAGTCGTAAGTACGACCGAAAACACCTTTTCGAAGCGGATACCAAGTCCTGAGATTCTCAACCTTCAAAATAGGCTCCTGCAAATATAAAAATTCGTGTTGTTTCTCACGCTCTTCGTCAGTGATGAGCAACTCATTCTTAACTTGATTGTTGTCACTCCATTTCCCATCGAGGAACTCCTTCACCACAGGAAGTCGCTCCAGACGATAATCGAGCGGCGGACGACAAGCAATCAATCCTTTTGTATAAGGATGCTGAGGATTATTCAGAATATCGTGAGTCTTGCCTTTTTCCACGATGATGCCTTTGTTCATAACGATGACATCGTCAGCGATTTCAGAAACCACGCCGAGGTCGTGAGTGATGAAAATCATTCCCATTCCGTTCTCACGCTGAAGCTCTTTGAGCAGCTTCAAAATCTCTTTCTGCACCGTGACATCGAGAGCAGTCGTTGGCTCATCCGCGATTAAAACTTTCGGATTAGAAATGAGAGCCATCGCTATCATCACTCTCTGCTTCTGACCGCCAGAAAGTTCGTGAGGATATTTGTCGAAAATTATCTCCGGATTTGGCAGCTTCACCTTTTCGAAAAGTTCTAGAACTTTTTCTTTAAGTTGCTGAGATGTGGATAATGACTGTTGTCCTTTGCCTTTAGTCTTTTGACTGCCGAAGGCTTCTAAAACCTGAAATCCGCATTTATAGACAGGATTCAACGAGGTCATCGGTTCCTGAAAAATCATCGCGATTTGTCTGCCGCGGACCTCCGACATCTGGTCGTCGTTATAATGTGAAATATCTCTATCTTCTAATAAAATAGAATCGGCTTCAATTTTGGATTTACGTCTGTCGAGAAGCTGCATCACAGCGAGGTTACTCACCGACTTACCAGAACCCGACTCGCCGACGATACCTAAAGTCTTGCCTTCAAACACTTCAAAGTCGACACCATGCACCGCCTCCTGCCATTGACTATCACGGCAGAAAGAGATTCTAAGGTTATTGACTTTTAAAAGTGATTTCATTTGATAAAGTTGAGAGTTTATAGTGTATAGTTTATAGTAGTTTTAAAGAATATAGTTTAGAGTGGTTAGTGTATTTTAAGGTTTACAAAGATATAAAAAAAGTTTGAAGCTTAAAAGCAGTGAGTTTTAGGCTGTGAATCATATTATTTATCTTTGTAATAATAACTATAGCAAATTACCAGCAAGTTAAATTATAACTACATAATACTGATAAACAATACATTAAGAATTCATCATAAAAATACAGCAAGTTACAAGCAAGTTAACTATGCCCAAATAGGAATATATCTCATATATCTTGGGGCTGTATTAGGGTCCAATGGTTTGATGAGTTTTTTTGCTAGCACTTCTTTTATCAAACGAGATATGCTTCCAGCGGAAGTCTCTGGAACACCAAATCTTTCTCTCAACGAACTATTTGTCAATGCATCACCCTCTGTAAATTTAATACATGTATGTAGATAGGTTGACCAAATCTTATCTTCCATAGCAATGTTTGCAAACTCCAGATGAGAAAATAAGGATACTTTTGTCGATTCTTGATAAATCTGTATACGTGGTGCTGGCAGTTTTTGCAATTCACAACTTATAACCATTCTATCCCAACCTCGTCCTAACTCTTCACACATATTCAATCTTCTCATGATTGAAGCTAACTTCTCATTACGAGATTTAGGAGGATTATCTACTATCCTCATAATATCCACTAATGGTGTACCAGGATTTGTAACTTCCACACGATTTTCAAAGATTTCAATAACAGGTCCTGTACCTGTAAGAAAAAAATCCTGATGTATCAACGAATTAGCAATAGCTTCTCTAATTGCAGGGAGCGGGAATGTACTTACGGTTTTTCTTCGTACAGAATTTATATCCTCTTTTGATGGCAACAAATTACTTATCAATTTTACTGCATTTTCAAAACTGATAGCATATCCTTCGTTGGCTGTATCCTCTTTCAATATAGTCAACCGGTTGTTCCCTTCGTATTGTACAATTCTGATAGCTTTTCTTCCAACACGAGGAAAGTCTGATAAACGCTTAGCAAATAGTATAGCACCAAGATTTGTTATAGCATATAATCCATTATCTTGTTTAACAACAATACATTCTTCTTGAAGATAATGAGCGTACCTTTCAGGGCTTGTGGGGATAGGCATGTTCAATGATTCAAAATAAGCTTCACAATTCAAGTGGCGAATAACATCTTCAAATTGCAAATCAATCATAGCGTATGTATCCTCAAATTGTTTATGACGAAGTCTATCCCACAATTGTGCTTGTAACGATGGAAATTCCATTAATTTCTTAGTATAACTTCCCACACGAATATACTCTATCTTTTCAAATGTTATTGGTACGCCAACAGCTCTTGATATAATAATAATCTCGACATGTTTCCCATCAATATCAACAGATTGAAACTCAAAATCAGCATTCTTTGATAATAGATAACGAAGCCAATTCTCAAGTTCTTGATTACCTTTCTTCTCCTGTTTCAAATGGACTTTAGTACCTACAATATCATGAGTTGCATCATCAACACCCCAAATCATATAAGCATGACTTCTATCGGCTATAAGAGCACTGTTAGCCAATGCACTTATATCTTCTCCTATCATTTTTGGGTCACAATTGTTATGTTTAAATTCTACCCAACCAGTTTCACTAGGGAGTTTACATAATTCTAATATGAGTTTATCTAAATTTTCCATAATTCTACTTTAAATAATCCTTGTATTCAGTTCTTAATTTCTGCCCAATCTCTGCAATTATATACACTTGATTATCTATAGCATCGGCCAATATGTGAGACGCTTTTACCCTTTGTTCATGCAATGCCACACATAATTGCTCTGAAAATTCAGACGGTTCGACCGTTGCAATCTTGTAACCTATTTCAGCAACAATAGCAAACAACTTATTTATGCAATCCATAGATTCTCTTCCATGATATTTTTTTTCAATATCAGAAAAATCATAGTATAAGTAAATGGAATTCAAACGGCTTTCAGTTTCTTGAAACAACTTGTTTGACTTCATACAAGCCATTTGTATCTTTTGTACAGTAATAGGATTACAATCCTTATCATATTCTTTTAATGCCATTTGAAGCATATAATACATATCAAGAGTTTCTTGATACCACGACATAGCCTTTTCAACTACTTCTAACTTGCGTTGAAACACCAAAGAACGAAGTTCTCGTTTATGCTTAACTCGTTCAGAGATAGCATTAATGATGGCTTGTATTATTATTGTAACTAACGAGCCTATTAAGCCGGCGGTAATGTATTTTTCCATAATAAATTACACTTTGATTATAGTAATTAATTTTCAACACTTATCACTTCTTTTGTCGCTGAGATTCTCTTATCTGCATATTCAGCAACAGACTTCAATGTAAGTTTCTTTATGGCATTGATAAATTTTTCCATAAAATCGAAGTCAATTTTATCCTTCTTTACTGGCAGAAGAACATATTTGTTCTTTACCACATTCCAACCACCTAATTTATTCTTGTAAGAATATATAGGCAAATCGGTAAACTTATTGATACAAATAACCATAAACAGATATTGGTTTTGTGATATGTGCATAGATTTATCTTTCCATCGGATAGCATAAGCATCGGATAGAACGGTAAACTCATTTGATTGGAAATAGGCTCGATAAACATCACTGTTTGATGGGATGCTTATAACATCTTTCAATATTGTAGCACCATTTTTGGGAGCATAATAATTCAAACCTTGATTTTTGAAACTTGAAGTTAAACAAGGCAAGACGAAATTATCTGTAGCTTCTTCCGGTAGTTCTTTGGCTTTATACGGCAATTTAATAGTAGAAATCTTTTCAAATAGTTCTTCCATTTTAAATTCACGCCATAGCACGTTTTTCGCCTCAATTACAGCCAATGAATCCTGCTCTTCTTTTGTTAATTCATAATTATCAAATCCCGTAACTTTTAAGTATGCTTCCAGCTCCTTTATGCGCTCCGCTTCCAGCTCCGCTATAAAGGAGCTGATAAATTCAAAGTCGATTTCTCTTTCATTTGTAATAGGTAGTGAAATGGCACAATTTTTAGCAACTTTCCAATGTCTTGAATAACCAAGATTAGGAATTTGTTTTTTCCAACATGAAACCATAAATAATAGAGAGTTTATATCGCTTGTGCAAGGTTCTAATACTTTAACATTGTCTAAAACTGAAAAACTATATTTAGCAATATTAAAAGTTCTGGTATGATCTCCAAAGGTTACATAGACGGGATGATCCTCGTCGCAAATGAATTCTGGCTCATTAGTATAACCTATAATTCCGTTATTGTTAGAATCAGATGAGTACACAGGATATTCAAAAGAAGCTCGTAAATCCTCTTTTGAAAGCATCTTGGTGATTTTTTGTATTTTAAATAAATCTCCAATTTTAAACTCTCCCCACTCAACCTTAAAAAGTTTTTTGTCAAGTGGGGATTCTATTTTCCCAAGCAGTCCTCCTCTATTGTTTGCTTTTTAATAAGATTTGAGACTTCCCATGAAAGATAATCCGCAACTGTTTTCTTAAAATCAGCCATAGTAGGTTTTGTATCCATTGGTGTAGATTGATTCCAGTCAGCCCCATTCTTAGGATCAATTGTTCCCTCATAATATTCTTTGTCGGTTAAATAACTTAACTTATTCTTACCAAACCGAACAAGGTTTATCACTTCTTCGTATCGCTCTTTGGCATTGTCAGTATCCCTTAAATTGCAACTGGCTTTTTTACGATTAGAACGAGTATAACCATCATTTGAGAAATCAATAAACTTCACTATATCGTCTTTCTTGTGTGCCTCATTTACTCTAAATACATATATATGAGTTTGCACACTTGCCTTGCCAATAAAAAGATCGATAGGCATTTTGATACTTGCCAATAAAGTATGCTTCTCTAATATACGCTTGTTATACTCTGCTGCATTTCCAGAACCTGCCGAGTTTTGAATAATTATGGCTGCATATCCTCTATTCATCATCCCTAAAGCCTTTTCAACGAAATTCATACCATTCCCCGATGCAGAATATGGCGGATTAAGTATGAATGCATTAGCAGGGAATTTTTCATTGGTTTTACCGAAGCCGTATTTACCGTCAAAATCTGTCAATGAATCCTTATTGAGAATATTGGAACTACCATCTCCCATAAGAATCATATTGAGAATAGCTAGCATATATACGCTTGGTAATAATTCGATACCAAGCAATTGTTCTGCCTTAATCTTTGCTTGCTTTTTTGCCAATTCTTCTGGAGAGTTAATACTGTTTTTTGCATCAATAAGCATCTCATTCATTGCGGCCACCAATAGTCCGGCTGAACCTGTCGCAAAATCCCAAACATAGGAATCTTTATCAACACGAGCCAATTTAACCAACAACGTGGCAACATACGAAGGTGTCAGAACAACATCGTTAAGTTTGTCTTGTGAGAATCCAAGCCAGCCATACATTTCATTGAATAATTTGCCAGTAAAATCGGTAGTCAAACCTATTTTATAATAAATACCTAAATCATCAACAATTTTAGTAAATACTCGCTTTAACTGACTTTCGCCATTTTCTGCTTTATTGATATTTTCCGATGTTAGAGTATTTTGCAAAGTGCGAATTATCAAGTCCTTTTTAGCCTGTGGCAATTGTTTTTCTTTTAAGAACGCCTTAATTTTACGAAGTATAATATCCCCATCAGTATTGCCTTCTTCTTCTAAAGATTTCAGTTCATCCTTTTCAAGAGGAGCAACTTTACCGGGAATACCCAATGTTGCTATGATAGACGCTGCAACTAAATACACTCGGTCATTTTCGCCGAGTCCTTTTTCATGCTGATAGATGTCGTTGTTTAATTTGGTCAGACTTGCAGTGATTTCTTGCTCTCTTTTTTCTTTAAGTTTATCCAATTCTTCTTGGGTTAAACTTAAAGCTTCTACTTGTTCGATAAATGAATCAAAATTTTCAGGAGCTAAAAATGAGAAATCGGTAAACTCACCGACTTTCTGACCTGCACCCAAATTCTTCTTTGATACATAATATACTCCTATTTGATGCTGAATTTTCCCAAACTCATCTCTGTGCCCTGTCATACCGATAGCTATAATATCGGTATAACTTGTATGGTGAAGCAAAGCGTTGGCATAATGTACAGCACCATTGACTGCATAGGAATTTATATTTTTATAGTTAGGCTCATTTTTGGCAGTTTTATTTTCTACTTGTCCATTGGTATCGAGCTTAACTAATTTGTCTTTATATCCCTTGTATTCAATCAAAATCGGATAATACTCTAATTTTTTATCCTGCAACAAGAGTTTGGCATCGGGACGATTGCCACCTGTACCGCCGTTCTTAGAATAATAGTCATTAAGAGCTTTGTCTATTTCTGCATTTAATGACTCCTGCTCTAATTTATAATCTAGTTTATATTTCTTCAACCAACCATTTGCTAAATCAGCAATATTAGGTTCAACAGATTGTACTGAATTTTTAACCATATATTCTTACAAAAGATTTTATAAAAACATTATCATTGGCAAATGATCAGGGCATTTTATGACCAATGCCAATATTTATTTGCAAATGTAGTATTTTTTTACATTTTACAAGTCAATATACTATTAGATTCATTGTTTAACAATGATTAACACCAGATAAAATATTATCAATTTTTGTAGTATGTAGTACATATTATAATTTAGACTTTTGATAGTAAATACAAATACATATTTTCAAGCATTGCCAACCTCTAACAAACAACATTTCCATATTTCGTACTTATTTTCGTTTCTTTTTCTATCTTTGCCACATAATTATTTCACATGAAAAACTTTCTCGAATTATTAAAAAGCAGACACAGCTGTCGTCGTTTCACAGACGAAGCTGTCAGTAAAGAATCAATAGAATATATTTTAGAAGCAGCACGTTTATCTCCATCAGGACATAGAGTAAGGCCTTGGGAATTTTTCGTCGTGGAAGACAAAGAGACTCTCAAAGCATTATCTGTCAGCAAAGCCGCAGGAGCATCACCTGTCGGACGAGCAGCCGCTGCTATTGTTGTCGCTGCCGACACCACGAAGACCGACGTCTGGGTTGAAGACTGTTCTATCGCGACAATCATCATGCAACTCGCAGCAGAAGAACTCGGTCTCGGCAGCTGCTGGGTACAGATTAGATTACGTAAAGACGCCGAAGGCAACGATGCCAGCGAAAACGTAAAGAAAATCCTCAACCTCCCAGAAAACTACTCAGTCTTGTCAATCGTAGCATTAGGACATAAGGCAGAACTTTGAACTTTGAACTCTGACTCTGAACTTTGACACTGACTTATTGACTCATTGACTTAGTGACTTGGAGACTTGGTGACTTGGCGACTTATCATCCCGCCGCACACGCCGCTGTCGCAACACTGATTTTTATGTCGGGTATTTGCGACAATGTGTTAGCTGCTGCCAGCAGAGTAGCGCCTGTAGTAAGCACATCGTCAATCAATAAAACGTGTTGCCCTTTCAGCCGTTCACCGTTTTTCACATCGAAAATATCCTTCACATTTTCCCAGCGTTCCTCACGCGATTTCTTGGTCTGTGTAGAAGTGAATACTTTTCTATAAAGACAATCTTTCATTATAGGAATCGCAGTCTTGTCCTCCACGCCCTGCGCAATGACGTAGCTCTGGTTATAACCTCGCAGATGTTCTTTCTTAGGATGAAGCGGAATAGGAATGATATAATCTATTCCTCTAAAAAGCTCCGCGTCTTTTATGCTTTCTCCTAATTGTTGTCCGAGAAAAATTCCAGCGTCTTTGTTGCCTTCGTATTTCAGCTGATGAAGCAGATGCTGCACCTTGCCTGTCTTGCTGAAGAAAAACTCAGCCGTCACAGCATGAAGATTGACTTGTCCGTAAAACATCTGCGCCAAAGGATTGTCGGCGTTTTTCTCGTATAAAGTCTTAGGAAGAAGATAACGACATGAAAGACAAACTATTTCTTCGTTATGCATCAAGAGGGTGCCGCAAGCAGGACACACCTGTGGATAGAATAGATTGATTAAGTGGTTTAAAAATTTCGGTTTCATTTTGTTTTGATTAAGGTCAACAGACTACGGACAACGGTCAACAGACTTTGTCCATAGGTTGACATGCTTGTATATCTATTGCAAAATTATGGGAAAAAGAATTACGCCTGACGTTTTTAACATTTTTTAACACAAACGTTAATTTATGTTAATTTCATAAAAAACATCAACGTATACAAACGAAAAAAGGACGCCATGATGACGTCCTTTAGTTGAGGTACCAGACGGAGTCGAACCGCCGTACAAGGTTTTGCAGACCTCTGCCTAGCCACTCGGCCATGGTACCTTTTGCGAGTGCAAAGATACAACTTTTTTTTAATGAAAAAACATTAATTTAAAAATTTTAAAAAAATGTTTTTTTGATTTAAAAAGTCAACGGTCAACAGACAACGGTCAACAGATTTTGTTCAAATTCTTGTTAAAAAACCTTAGCCTTTTGTCGTTAACCTTTAGCCTTTTGTCATTAGCCTTTAGCCTTTTAACTCTAAAGAAACAAACGCCATCTTTCCTCCCAAAGGCGGATTCATCTTTCTTATCTTCAATTGAGCGTCTTTCACATCAGGAAAGCGTTCTTTTATAGTATTTAAAATTCTTCTTCCAACGTGTTCCAACAATTTTGAAGGAATCATCATCTGTTCTTTAACAACTTGATATACCGCTGAATAATCTACAGTATCGTCTAGTTCATCAGAAAGTTCAGCCTTGCTTGTATCGACATCCATAGTCAAATCCAAGCTAAACCAAGTGCCTATCTTCTGCTCCTCTTCAAAGTGACCATGATAGGCGTAGAATTCCATATTTTCTATTGTGATTTTTGACATTGTTTTTTGGTTTAAAGTTTAAGGTTTAAAGTTTAAGGTTGGATTACTCCTTAAACCTTAAGCCTTAAACCTTAAGCAAATAAATTATCCTAAAACAGAAACTCCTTTATCAATTCTCTTCATCGCTTCTTCTTTGCCGAGAAGTTCCAAGATTTCGTGGATGTGTGGTCCTTTGCCGGCGCCGACGAGCATCAAACGAAGTCCGTTCATGACGAGTCCCATACCGAGTTCGTTAGATGTAATCCATTCGTTGAGAACCTTTTCTATGTTTTCTGCTGAGAAATCTTCGATGCCGTTGATGAGTTCTTTAGCTCTTAACATCAACTCTGCTGAGTTTTCTTTCCAGCGTTTCTTAACAGTGACTTCGTCGTATGTTGTTGGTTCTTCAAAGAAGAAGAAACTTTGGTCCCATAATTCTTTTACGAAGTTGACGCGGTCTTTAACCAAACCCGTCACCTTAACGACGTAATCTCTGTCAGCTTTGATACCTTTTTCTGTCTCAAGCCATTGGAGATATTCTTCGCCGACTTCTTCTTTAGATTTCTTTAAGATATATTCGTGGTTGAACCATTTTGTCTTGTCTACATTGAAACGTGCGCCTGACTTTGTGCAGTGTTCGAATGAGAAAGCTTGGATGAGTTCTTCCATTGAGAAGATTTCTTGTTCTGTTCCTGGATTCCAGCCGAGGAGAGCCAACATATTGATGAATGCTTCTGAGTAATATCCTGATTCTCTGTAGCCAGAAGAAACTTCGCCACTCTTAGGGTCGACCCAACGAAGTGGGAACACTGGGAAACCGAGACGGTCGCCATCACGTTTGCTGAGTTTACCGTTGCCGTCTGGTTTTAACAATAATGGAAGGTGAGCGAACTCAGGAGCTTCCCAGCCGAATGCTTGATATAAGAGAACGTGCAATGGCATTGAAGGTAACCATTCCTCACCACGGATAACGTGAGAGATTTTCATCAAATGGTCGTCGACGATGTTTGCCAAGTGATATGTTGGCATTCCGTCTGACTTAAACAAAACTTTATCGTCTAATGTATTGGTGTTAACTTTGATATCGCCGCGGATGATGTCGTGCATTCTTACCTCATAATTTTCAGGCATCTTGAAACGCACTGTATAAGGTACGCCTTCGTTAATCATCTTTTCAACTTCTTCAGCAGCTATTGTCAAAGAGTTGCGTAATGTCTTACGGCTTTCTGCATTATAGATGAATGTCTTTTTCTGAGCTTCAGCTTCTGCACGGTATTTATCTAATTCTTCAGCTGTATCGAAAGCATAATAAGCGAAACCTTTTTCAATAAGCTCGTCGCTGTATTGTTTGTACAAAGGCTTGCGGTCACTTTGTCTGTATGGACCATATTCGCCGCCGACGATGTCGCTTTCATCGAATTTGATGCCGCACCAATCGAGAGATTTCACGATATAATCTTCTGCGCCTGGGACGAAACGAGTCTGGTCGGTATCTTCGATACGAAGAATCATTTTACCGCCATTTTTTTTAGCGAAAAGATAGTTATATAATGCAGTCCTGACGCCGCCGATATGAAGCGGTCCTGTTGGACTTGGAGCAAAACGTACGCGTACTTCTTTCATAGTATTTATTGTGTATTTTTATTTTTGCAAAGATAAATATTTTTTGTTTCCTATAATGTCTTCAAAGCTTCTAAACCAGACTCAAATTCAGAAATCATATCATCCACAATTTCCTTCACTGTTGGTATGTCTCTAATCATAGAACACACCTGTCCGATTTCAAGTTCGCCGTTTTCTATATCGCCCAAGAAAATACCTTGTTGAGCTTTACCTTTGCCAAGTATTTCTTGCAGTTCTTCCTTCGATGCTCCTGCCTGTTCTGCAGCGTCAACCTGTTCGAAGAACTTGTTTTTTATCAATCGTGTAGGACTTATTTTCTTGAGAGAAAGCATGGTATCGCCTTCGTTAAGTGTTGTACACAAGGTTTTAAACTCTGGACTTGCGCTGCTTTCTACGCTGATAGCGAAACGTGTTCCTACTTGCACGCCCTCGGCCCCCAAGGCGAAACTTGCCAACATTGCAGCCCCTGTCGCTATGCCGCCAGCAGCGATGAGTGGAACGTCGAGAACTTTTTTCACAGTTGGGACAAGCACCATCGTTGTGGTCTCCTCTCGTCCATTATGACCGCCTGCCTCAAAGCCTTCTGCAACAACAGCATCGACGCCAGCCTGCTGCGCCTTGAGCGCGAATTTAGAACTCGACACCACATGCGCTACTATAATTCCATGCTGATGTAGTGTCTCGGTCCATAGCTGCGGATTGCCTGCCGAAGTGAATACGATAGGTACTTTTTCTTCTATAATCACTTCCATCTGATCTTTAGAATACGGAGACATCAATGGCACGTTAACGCCAAAAGGCTCTTTTGTCAGTTCTCTACATTTTATGATGTGCTCACGTAACATATCGGGCTTGAGCGAACCTGCCCCGATGAGTCCGAGGCCACCGGCATTACTTACAGCAGCTGCTAACTTCGCGCCGCTACACCAAACCATTCCACCAGAAATGATAGGATATTTTATCCCGAACAAGCGGGCAACTCTATTATCAATACTTTTCATAGCTTCATTTTTTATCCTACAAATTTATATAAAATCTAAGAAATTCAAAAGCTCAAAATTACATCCTTAACACCTAATTTATAATTAAAAAAATCCGCAGTCTGCCGTCCGTAGTCTGTTGACTTTTCACTATCTTTGCAGATTATTAATTTAGGTGTAATGTTTTTTGACGGAAAAATATCGTATAACAGCATATTGTTGAGCAAGATAGAGTCTTTCATTAAGAAATTCTATCTCAACAGACTCATTCAAGGCGCATTGATAGGCTCCGTCATACTTATATTATCCTTCCTTATTTTCAACGGAATAGAGTATTTCTCCTGGCTATCAGGCAAAATTAGACTGATACTCTTCGTCACCTTAATTTCTATATTTTCTTTAGTAGCATTATTTTATTTCATTATACCTTTAATCAATCTGATTCGTTTCAGAAAGAAGATGTCGGATAAAGAAGCTGCTGTCTTAATAGGTAAGTTTTTCCCAGAGATAAAAGACAAGCTTCTTAACACCCTTCAGCTTACAGATGAAATAAGCAACAACTCCGACAACGAGCTTCTTCTTGCAACAATAGAACAAAGAACAAAAAAACTGCAGGCTTTCAACTTCAGCGAAGCTGTAAATCTTAAAGAAAATTATAAATATCTTAAAATATTCGGTGTCTCGTTCACAATCTTAACGGCTCTTATAATTTTCTTCCCCGATTTCTCACAAAAACCTGTCGAAAGAATTGTCAACTATGACAAATTCTACGAAAAACCACTTCCTTATCAAGTAAGTCTTCAAGCAGAGGAAATCGAAGTCACACAAGGCGACGACATGGAGTTTAGAATTCATGTCACTGGCGAGAAGATTCCAGAGAAGTTTTACGTCAACACTTCTGTCGGAACCAGAATGATGACAAAACTGTCGATAAACGAATTTTCTCACGTTTTTAACAATCTTTATCAATCGGAAAATTTCCAAATCACTGGCGGAGAATATGTCAGTCCTGAAATCAAGATAATCGTCAATCCTTCTCCTACTCTATTACATTACGAGGCTGAACTTAATTTCCCAAAATATATTAACAGAAAAAAAGAAACCTTGTCGGGAAAGACTCGCATCATGCTTCCGGAAGGAACAGATGTGAAATTCATCTTCCACACCAAAGATGTCGATGTTATGAATATCATTCACGACTCTACTAATCACGAGATAAAATCAGAAGGCAAGGATTTCGTTTATAATTTCAAAGCCACGCATACTTCAAAATTCTATGTAAACATTGCAAACAAATGGAGCGAAAGCAACAATCCTATTCCGTTTACCATAGAAGTAATTCCAGACGCTTATCCCGAAATCCAGGTTCAGGCTTTCAACGAGAACCTTTCAAAACAGACATATTACTCAGGATTGATTGCTGACGATTATGGATTCACAAAACTTCTTTACCATTTTGAAGTAGAGAACAAGCCTCATCAATCTTTTGTGAAACGCATAGACATAAACAAAAAAGAAACTCGCACTTCATTTTATTATAGCGTTAACCTCGATACTCTCACAATATTTCCTGGAGATGAAATAAAATCTTACTTCGAGATTTGGGATAATGACGGTATCAACGGAAGTAAATCCAGACGTTCTGAATTGTTCCACTTCAGCGTTCCGACACGCGAAGCACTAGATTCTATTGCAGACTCATCCGAAAAAAACATCATTTCTCGTCTGGAGGACAAAACTAACAATCTAGAACAGCTTCGCAAAGACATCGAAGAAATAATAAAGGATTTGATGTCGAAGAAGGAACTCGACTGGACGGACAAGGAAAAGATAAAAGAACTTTTGGAGAAAGAAAAAGAAATCCAAGAAGAATGGCAGAAAGTCCAGGAAGAGCAAAAAGACCTTCAGGATTTCATGAAAGAAAACGAGCTTACTTCAGAAGATTTATTAAAGAAACAAGAAGAGATTAACAAACTCTTTGAGGAAGTCATTCCAGATGAGATGAAGAAACTCATGGAAGAGATTGAGAAGATGCTCGGCGACATGCCTCGTGAGAAGATGCAACAGATGATGCAGGATCTCAAGAAAAGCAATAAGGAGCTTCAGGAAATGATGGATAGAAATCTATCTTTGTTAGAACAATTAAAGGTAGAGAAAGACCTTAATGAATTGATTGACAAGATGAATGACTTATCCGAGAAGTTACAAAACACCGATAAGAGCAACAACGACTCGTTAAGCGCAAAAGATGCTGAAAATCAATTCAATAAATTATCTCAGGAATTAGATTCCATTATGGAAAAGAACAAAGGTCTGCAAGAACCTTTTAATATTTCCAAAGATGAACAAATGGAAGACGAGATAAACCAAGATTTAGAAGAAGCCAACGAAATGGAAAATAATGGCGACGACACCGGTTCGAGTCAGAAGAAAAACGATGCCGGCAAGAAGATGCAGCAGATGGCAGAGAAACTCAGCATGGATATGATGATGGGCGGCATGGAACAAATGGGTGAAGACGCGCATCTAATTCGTATTCTATTGGAGAATGTAGTACGTTCATCTCATGAAGAAGAGAAGCTGATGTATGAAGTAGGAAGAATGAAAAAAGATGACCCTTCATTATCCGACAAGATTAGCCGCCAGAAAGAGATTGTCGATAATTTTGCCATGGTTGAAGACTCTTTAAGGATGATGGCAATGCGACAACAAAAGATTAAGAACTTCGTTTTCACAGAGTTACAACTGATAAACCAACAGTTAGCTCAAGCTATGAAGGAGATGAACGAAATGACTTTAACATCTGCCACATCACGCCAGCAAAGAGCAATGATGTCGATGAACAATCTAGCGTTGATGTTATCAGAATCACTCAATGAGATGAACGAAAGCATGATGGAAGCCAGTGGTTCTTGTTCAAAACCTAAGAACAGCAAGAAACCAAGCAAGGGCAAACAAAGCATGAAAAATATGAAAGACCTGCAGGAACAACTTGGCAAGCAGCTGGAGCAATTACGCAAAGAGATGCAGCAGAAACAACAGGAAGGCAAGCCTCAGCAATCTATGAGTGAGGAGTTCGCTAGAATGGCAGCCGAACAAGAAATGCTACGAGAAGGCATGCAGAAGATGCTTGAAGAAATGAAGAAAGAAGGTCTGACTGGCGATGATGGCATCAACGAAATTATCAAGGACATGGAAAAACTGGAAGAAGATCTTGTCAATAAAAAAATTTCTAACCAGACTATGAAGCGTAACAGAGATATTTTATCACGGATGCTAAAAGCTCAGAACGCGCAAGAAGAACGAGAAAAAGAAGAGAAACGCAAATCGGAAGAATTCAAAGGAACTTTTGAAAAACGTAATATTGACGAATTAGAATATCAAGAAAATCTGAAGAAACAACAGGAGTTTTTAAAGATGAACAGCATAGAATACCAGCCGTTCTACAGAGAAAAAATCAATGATTATTTCTTCAAGAAAAATATAAACAAAGGAAAGGAGACAGAATGATAAGCATCAATTTCATCGACACAGAAATCCTGACAGAAGAAATGTCAGGTGTAAAAGAATGGATTAGAGACTTTGTCAAGAGTTACGACAAAGAAGTCGGAGAATTATATTATTCATTTTGCAGTGACGAATATCTCTATAAAATGAATGTCGATTTATTAGGTCATGACTTTTACACCGACATCATCACCTTCCCTTTGAACGAATGTGAGTCGATTTTATCAGCAGAATTTCACATCAGCATAGATAGAATCAGAGACAATGCCGTTACTTTCGAACGCAGTTTCAAAGACGAATTACACAGAGTGATGGCACATGGTGTTTTGCATCTAATCGGTTTTGACGACCTATGCGAAGAAGACGAAACAGAGATGAGGAGACAAGAAGACAGATGTCTTGAGATGAGATGAATTGAAAATCGAAAGTTGAAAACTGAAAGTTACTAGTTCAAGTTAATTAATGAATATTAAGAAGTTATATAATACGTTTCACGTGAAATAAATAAAACAAGAGATATGATTTTCGACAAGTATGATGTTATTGTTGTAGGTGGCGGACACGCCGGTTGCGAAGCTGCGGCAGCGGCTGCTAATATGGGAAACAAGACGCTTCTCATCACGATGAACATGAACGCCATGGCAGCCATGTCATGTAACCCTGCAGTAGGCGGAATAGCCAAAGGACAAATAGTCCGCGAGATTGACGCTTTGGGCGGACAAATGGGTATCATCGCTGACAAAACGATGATTCAATTCAGAATGCTTAACAAGTCAAAAGGACCTGCAGTATGGAGTCCAAGAGTACAGAGCGACAAATTCGAGTTTGCAGCCGAATGGAGAAACGTTTTAGAAAGAACAAGAAACCTCGAATTCTGGCAAGACCACGTCGATTCACTCATCGTTGAAGGCGACATAATAAGAGGCGTACACTGTTCAATGGGCGGCGACATATATTCCAAAACCGTCATTTTAACCAACGGAACATTCCTTAATGGACGAATTTTTATAGGCGAAAAATCATTCACTGGCGGCAGAATCTCAGAAAGTGCAAGTACAGGAATAACAGAACAGCTCGTATCTTTAGGCTTTGAAGCCGACAGAATGAAGACAGGAACACCTATGCGTATCGACGGAAGAAGCATCGACTTCAGCAGACTCTCCGAACAAAAAGGCGACGAAGACGTGACTGGATTTTCTTATTTAGAAATAGAAAAACCAAAAGAACAACGTAGCTGTCACATCGCTTATACATCTAAAGAAGTACACGACATTTTAAGAACAGGATTCGAAAAATCACCGCTTTTCACAGGAAGAATCAAAGGCATCGGACCACGTTACTGTCCAAGCATCGAGGATAAAATCGAACGCTTTTCCGACAAAGATTTCCATCAATTATTCGTGGAACCAGAAGGCAGAACCACGGTAGAATACTACCTTAATGGTTTCAGCTCTTCACTGCCAGAAGATATACAATACGAAGCATTACGCCATATCGAGGGATTTGAAAACGCCAAGATATTCCGTCCAGGTTATGCTATCGAATACGATTTCTTCCCTCCAAACCAACTTTATCACAGCTTAGAAACACACCAAATCCATGGTTTATTCTTTGCTGGACAAATCAACGGAACGACAGGTTACGAAGAAGCAGCGGCTCAAGGACTGATGGCTGGTATCAATGCACATCGTTTAATCCACGATTTAGAACCTATAGTTTTACGTCGTGACGAAGCTTATATTGGCGTTTTAATCGACGATTTAATCACAAAGAGCGTGGATGAACCTTATAGAATGTTCACCAGCCGTGCAGAATATCGTATCTTGTTACGTCAAGATAATGCAGATGCACGTCTCACCGAGAAGTCATATAACTTTGGACTTGCAACAGAAGAACGATTGAATCATTATAAAAACAAATACGAAAAAGTACACGAACTTGTCGATTTCTTAAAGACAACAAATATCAGTCCTGAGAGAATTAACGGTTTATTAGAATCAAAAGGCACACCAGGTATCGCAAACAAAATGCGTTTGGCACAGATTCTGACACGTCCTCAAATCAATCTCACAGACATGGTTGGCGTTATCGATTCTCTCAAAGAAAACTATGATTTAAGTCTGGAATCCGTAAGAAACATTGTTGAAGAGGCCGAAATTATAGTAAAATATGAAGGTTATATCGACAAAGAACGTGAAGTGGCAGATAAATTAAACAGACTAGAAAACGTCAAACTCAGTCCTGATTTCGACTATTATGCTTTAAATTCTCTCACAATGGAAGCTAGAGAAAAATTAACCAAGCACAAACCACAGACTTTAGGACAAGCCAGCAGAATTAGTGGCATCTCCCCTGCCGACATTTCTGTCATTGCCATTTTCTTAGGAAGATAGTTTCACGTGAAATTGAATTATAAATTATTGAAATAAAATATTATGAGTAAAAAATGTCCATGGTGCAATTCAGAGAATAATCATCGGTTTTTGGAACTGAAAGATTATTTTCTCACTCAAGAACAATTCGAGATACTAGAATGTAATGAGTGTAAACTTCTATTTACAAGCCCATGTCCTACTCCAGATAAAATTGGCATCTACTACAAATCCGAGGATTATTTAAGCCATAACGAAGAGAAAAAAGGACTCTTCGCAAATATTTATAATAAGGTAAAGAAAATAAATATCAAGAATAAATTTAAGATAGCGACCAGATATCAGCAGTCAGCAGCCAGCATTTTAGATATCGGATGTGGAGTTGGCGATTTCTTACTTTATGCAAAAGAAAAAGGATATAACGTAACAGGAATAGAACCTAACGAAGATGCAAGAAAAATAGCAGAAAAGAAATTAGATTGCAAAATCTTGCCTCCAGAGGAACTTCAAAATATTTCAGATAATTCTTTCGATATTGTAACATTGTGGCACGTACTGGAACATGTTGCAGACCTCAAAACAGAAATTCATCACCTACAAAGAATTCTTAAAAAAGACGGGAAACTTGTTTTGGCACTCCCAAACTACAAATCATACGATGCAGAATATTATAAGGACAAATGGGCTGCCTACGACGTTCCTAGACACCTAAGTCACTTTTCACAGACATCAATAAAGAATATTTTCAAAGAAACAGAGCTTCAACTGATTGATACCAAACCACTTAAATGGGACAGCTTCTACATTTCCATGCTCAGCGAACAATATCGTAATAGCAAAAACTCTTTCATAAAGGGAATATTAACAGGCTGGAAATCAAATAGAAAAGCAAAGAAATCAGGAGAATATTCAAGTCTTGTTTATGTTTTTAAAGTCAGTTAAAGTTTGGACAACCGCCCTGAAAGGGCTAAACAAATATAGCATAAGGCATCGTCTTATGCTCAAAAATGAAGAATTCAAAATAAAAGCGTTTTTAAGCGTTTTAAACGATTTTTTATCAATTACGACCTAGAAGTCAAAAAATTAAAAAACATCGCTTAAATCGAAAGAAATTTTAAGACGAAGAAAATAACGCTAACTGTTTGATTTATAATAACTAATATATAAATAGTATTTTTATGGATAAAAAAGGTGTTTATCGGGAGTTATTTTGCTTAATATTGTTGGCAATATTATTCGTTTTTTGCAATGTCATAATCAAAACAAGAAACAGCGAAGAAAAAGTGCTGAGTAAAATTGTGTCATCTCTTGAAACAATACAAGACAAGCACGACAGCATCACCATCGACTTCAAAAATAATTTTCAAGACATAATTTTAAATCCTAAAAAATTTTATCCAATAAATTCAACAATCAATTCCAATGATAGAGACGCAAAATATTGCGTCTCTACAGAGGCAATTTATCTTTTTAAAAACGACTCCCTCATCTATTGGAACTCTAACACAAACGACCCACAAACATTATTACAAATAAACTCCGAGAAAAATATCATCACACAAGGCAACAACCAATTCTTCATAACACTAACACAAAACGACTCATTCAAGCTTTACACCTCTACCCCACTCTATTATAAAAGCTCCAAAATCACAAACAAAAATATTTACCAGCCTGAAAAAATCAATGGCAACTACGAAATCGATTTTACAATCGTTAATAAGCAAATCGATTTTAACATAAAATATCAAGCAAAAATGAACGACCTAGATTCATATCTGTTAGGTCTGCTTCTAATCATCATTTTTATCAATTGCCTTGTCGTTGCATTCAGACTCATAAAAAACACCAGAAATGACAAGATTGCATTTCTCATCACAAGCAGCTTGATATACGCAATTCTAACGCTACTACAAAACAGCTTGTTCATCTCAACATCAGACCTTTTCGGGACATCGTGCTTGAACCAAGGATGCAAATTCTCATTCAGCCTCGGCAGCTTGGCTGAATTCACCATATTTTTCTTCACAAATATAATTGTGGTCTCTCACAACATAACCAAAGAAGTATCGCTGAAAAATAGTAGCCGAATAGTAATAAGCAGCGCCATATTCATTTTTGTCTTATTGACGTACACTTATCTTATCTACGAATTAATTTCTAACATCAACATTCCTTTCTCTTTCCTGGAAATTTACAACACAACCATCAACAGCTACATACTCCTCATATTAGTAGCAGCCCTCACCTGCTCCGTCATTATCATCTTACAAGCTTTAATGAGAATTTTCATCAGCGAGAAACAATCATATCTATGGTCAATAGTAAGCTTTCTGATAATAGGTGCGATTTTCGAAATCATAACAAATAAATTCATCGGATTAAAGTTCTCGATTATCACAAATATTGTAGGAATGTTATTCTATTTAAGTCTAATCTGGGAAAAGAAATCGAAGCTTAAAATCAAGGATATTGTCAGAAATATCATTGTTATCACATTGATGACCACACAGTTGACATACATTCTATATTTAATAAAGGAAAATAAAGAATACGATGAGATGTCATGGTTTGCCACCGTCATCGGTGATGAGTCTGACAAAAAATTCGAAGATGCAATATTAAAAACCACAGAAAAGTTAAAAAACGATAACAATATCATCACCTGGCAAAAGAGAAACGAATTTCCGTCAGACGACAGCATATTAAATTATATCGACAAAAAATATTTTAATATCGATGCCATCAAGGATTATTACAAAGCCGTCACACTTTGTGACACTTCTACAATACTCATCCTTGAAAATCTCAATTACGAATTGAATTGTCACGCCCTTTTCAATGAAATATTAGAATCCAATCACTGCAAGAAAATCAGCGATGAACTGACTCTCGTCGACGACCCTACAACCGACAGTTACTACATCTTAAAACTCGAGCTCTCCCCTATTGATTCAAAACACCAAAACATCTGTTACATAGAGTTTTACAAGGAATATATCTTAAATTATATAGGCATTCCAGAGATAATTTCATCGTCGGAAAATGTAATACTTCCTAAACTCGTAAATTATTCTTTCAGCTGCTATGGCGAAAACATATTGCAATACAAATATGGCAACTACAACTATCCGAATGAGTTAAACAACTTCAGATATAAGGATGAAGAATATGTCAAGACAAGGATTTTCAAACATTTAATAAAAAAGATTGATGACGATAAAACAGTAATCGTCACTATTGAAAAACCACGTTTCATTGACATTGTAGCACCATTTTCCTATATATTTATCATTCTGATATTGATGTATTTTATCAATATAAAATTATACAAGAAACAGGAAATCATAAATTATCAGCAGACCCTGCACGCAAAAATGCAGCTGACCATCATCCTGACTTTAGGATTATCCTTCATCGTGGCAGGCATCACTTCATTCATATTTATGCGTAACTCATTAAACGAGAAAACATTTGAGTTTCAATATGAAAAAAATAAAAGTCTGGTCAAAAACCTAGAGAACGACTTAGACAAAGAGTTAATCACAGAATTCGATTATCTTAAAAATTATAAAGAAAATAACTTCATCGATATCAACATTTACGACCTAAACGGCAATCTAATAAACACTACTCAGCCTAAGCTATTCGACGGTTTTAAATCGAAGATTATCAATAGAGAAGCTTACGAACATATCAAATTCAAAAACAGGACATACTATTCCACTGAAGAAAAAATTGACGGAATTAAATATAACTCTTCATATTTCGCTTTAAGAGATAAAGAAGGTAACACCCAGGCTATCATCAACATTCCATATTTCGACAATAATATCAAGAGCAAGATTAATATGTCGAATTTCGTTATCACCTATTTAAATATCATCCTAGTTCTGATGGGAGCTTCTGCATTAGTGGTGATTATTGTGACAAGAAATACAATCAAGCCATTGGAAATCATTCAGGACAAGATGCAGAAAATCAGTCTGACCGGTAAGAACGAAGAGATAGAATGGAACAGCAAAGACGAGATTGGCGACCTTATCAGGATATACAATAAACTTATTAAAGAACTGGAAATCAGTGCAAACAAATTGATGCGTTCTGAGAGAGAGACAGCATGGAGAGAGATGGCGCGTCAGGTGGCACACGAAATCAAGAATCCATTGACACCGATGAAGCTCAACATTCAATTCCTACAAATGGCGTGGGACGAGAAAAATCCAGACATCGATAGAAAATTGAGAGAAACTACCAAGACATTATTGGAGCAAATAGACATTCTTTCCAATATAGCGACAGCTTTTTCCAACTATGCAAAACTGCCTCAGAAGAACATAGAGATATTAAATATCAAAGAGTTAATCATCAACACCATAAATCTATACGACAATCAGCAGAATATTAGATTCGCATTCGTTGAAGAAAGCGAAGGCGATTATATCATCAATTCCGACAAGAATAATTTGAGTATCGTATTTGGCAACATCATCAAGAATGCGATTCAAGCCATTGGCAAAAAAGAAGACGGTAATATCTTAATAAAAATTAAGGATATCGATGAATTTTATAATGTTGAAATCAGCGACAACGGCTGCGGAATTAGGGAAGAAGAAAAGAAAAAGATCTTCATGCCAAACTTCACCACAAAATCGAGTGGAATGGGAGTTGGATTATCTATAGTTTATGACATTTTAGAGACTTTAGGAGGCAACATCAGCTTCGAGAGTGAAGTAGGCAAGGGAAGCATTTTCAGCATCAATATTAAGAAATAAATTAAAGAGTAAATTATTATATTTGCAGAAATTAAAATAGACAGAATATGAGAAAGTTATTTTTGAGTTTAATCATAGCACTTATCACAGGCGCAAGCGCACTTGCACAAAACGTAATTGACCCAGAATTACAGACCATATTAAATCAGAAGAATGATGAAAAGATAAGCATCAACATCATCTTCAAGGCACAGTTAAACCGTGCAGATTTGAGAGAACGTTCTAACCAATATTCAGATAAGGAAACCAAACGTCAAGCTGTTATCAAAGAGCTTAAAAATTTCTCTGCAGAGACACAACACGAAGTTTTTTCCATAATAAAATCATCAGAAAGCAAGAATGAAGTCACAAACGTAGTGAGTCACTGGCTTACTAACGCTATCACATGTACAGCCACAAAAGACGTCATTGAAGAACTTGCAAAACGCGATGACATCTTATTGATAGGTTACAATGGTGACAGAAATGCTCTTCTTGGAGAAAGTAACGATGAAGCAGTAAGAGCCGACAAGGAAATAACAGAAAACATCGTTCAAGTAAATGCACCAAAAGTATGGGACTTAGGCTACACAGGCAAAGGAGTTTTAGTTGCGATTTTAGACACTGGTGTCAACTATGAACATCCTGATTTAGCAGACCACCTCTGGGACGGAGGAACACAATATCCAAACCACGGATACAACTCATACGACAACAATAAAATCACCATGGACACCAGAGGTCACGGCACACACTGTGCTGGTACCATCTGTGGCGACGGCACTGGCGAGAAACGTACTGGTGTGGCACCAGATGTGACATTGATGTGTATCAAAGCCTTGAACGACAATGGCAACACCAATGCCAATGCAATTGTCAGCGGAATGGAATTCGCTGTGGAACACGGAGCACAAGTATTGAGCATGTCATTAGGTATCGCCAACTCATCAATAGCAGACAGAACTATGTTACGTCAGACATGTGTCAACACATTAGAGGCTGGCGTAATAGCATCGGTAGCAGCAGGCAACGATGGAGAGAATTTAAAAAACAATCCTATCCCTGACAATGTCAGAGTCCCAAGCAGCTGCCCAGCACCATGGATTCACCCTGACCAACAAGAAAATGCAGGCGGCACATCATGCGTTGTTTCTGTAGGCGCAGTCGACTCAAAAGACAAGGTCGCTTCAGTGTCATCACGTGGTCCGGTAACATGGCAAGCTACTTCATACGCCGACTATCCATACGAACCTGGCATCGGTCTGATTCGTCCTGACGTATGCGCTCCTGGTGTGAACGTTATATCTTTAAACTATAGCAGCGATGGTTACACAAAAAAGACTGGCACTTCGATGGCAGCTCCTTGCGTTGCAGGTATCATCTGTCTTATGTTAGAAAAAAATCCTGAGCTGACACCTGCTGAGATAAGCATGCTACTCGAGACTACAGCAATGAAACTTTCAGAGAAAAAAAACAACGAATCTGGCTCAGGTAGAGTAGATGCTCTCGCTGCAATCAAGGCAATAGATATGGGCAATATCATTTTCAAAGAGCTTAGCTACAGCGACGAAAACAACAACGAAAATATCAACACAAACGAAGAAATAAAGCTAAACATCGAGTTTGAAAACACTTCAGATGAAGCATACAATAATATCACAGCTAAGCTGACGTGTACAAACGATTTAGTCAACATCACAAATAACATCACAACAATAAACGACATCGCAGCAAAGCAGACTTTTAAAATCGAAAACACTTTTACTTTCATTATCGATAAAAAAGTCAACGACCAAGAAGCACTTTATTTCGATGCTGAATTCTTTGATGGAGAGACAAGAATCTCATCAACAAGATTTTCTCTTATCGTAACTGATAATGCCATCCGATTCTCATCAATAGTGATAAATAATGACGACAACGGCAACGGCATCCTTGAAGCAGGCGAGACCGCAGACTTAGGCGTTGTCTTGAATAATTCAGGAAGTGAGATTGCGGTAAATCTTAACGGAACATTAAGCAGCACAAGCGAATTCATCACTATCGACAACAACAATGCAGACTTCGCATCTATAGCTCCTAATGCTTCAGCAACTGCATATTTCAAAGTAACTTTATCGAATAACGCAACTGGCAATCTTGACATTCCTTTTGAATTAGAAGTGAAAGACAAATACAATGACGTAACAAATATCAGCTTTGACCACATAAGTTCATGCGACATCATCTACACCTTACGCGACGACTTCGGCGACGGATGGATGGGAGCTAAAATTATAGCTAGCTACAGCGATAATTCTGAATCAGACACTTATACACTCGCTAATGGCGAAGTGGATACTTTCACAAAAACCTTAAACACTGGCGTTGAAGTCTCTCTCGAATGGAAGAAAGGCAGCATGGACTCAGAATGCAGATACGTCATAAACTACGAAAACGGTACAGAGATATTCAGCGGCAAAGGAACTCAAAAAGGAACATTCTTCAGCTGGGTCAACGACTGCTCAACACAAGAGATGACGATAAAGACCGGAGAAGCTGTAAAGAACCTCAACGCTGCAGTTCACGACTATTCCATCACATTGGGATGGGAAGCTCCAGAGACAGAAGGTGTGACTGCCTACGAAATATATCGCGAGACAATACTCCTCGACACTACAACAGAGCTTTATTATAATGACAAGAACCTAATCAGTGGAACATATACTTACAACGTAAGACCTATTTATGAAGACCATAATGGCGCTACTTCAACACAAGTAGTTACATTCAGCGAAGGTGTGGAAGACTTATTCGTTCCAAACGTGACAATATATCCAAATCCAGCTAACGACAAAGTATATATCGAGACTGAAGATGAAATAGAAGAAATTGTAGTTTACGATGTCTATGGAAGAATTCAAAATCTCAGAAACTCAGAAACTCAGAAACTCAGCAACTCAGTTGACGTAGCTGACTTGAATAGCGGAATTTATTTCGTTAAAGTCAAAACTGAAAACGGCAATGTTGTTAAGAGAATTGTAAAGTATTGATAATATGAAAAATCCTATCAAGGCATTAGCAGGACAGACTGTCATCTACGGATTAGGCACCATAGTGCCAAGGCTGCTCAATTATCTTCTGACACCTTTCTATGTCCGTGTTTTCGTATCTGGCGAATACGGACAAATCTCTGAGTTATATGCCTGGATTGCCTTGTTGCTCGCCATCTTGACATTCGGGATGGAGACTACATTCTTCCGTTTCTCGCAAAAAGAAGACAGCAGAAAAGTCTTTAACAATGCTGAAACGCTAGTACTTCTAATAAGTACCGTTTTCCTGCTCTTTTATTGTTTCTTCTATAAATCATTCGCAGAGCTGATTCATTACGAATTCAACACCCATTATGTCCTTCTGCTAGGAATCATCGTCGCCATCGACGCAGCCGCTGCCATTCCTTTCGCGATGCTGAGAAAAGAAAACAAAGCAGGACGTTTCAGCTTGATAAAGACCGTCAATGTCTTGACAAATATCTTCTTTAACATACTGTTCCTCGTCATCATACCAGAGAAATCTATGATGATAGCAGAACACATCTTCGGACAACAAACATCCTTGCTCATCTGGGTATTTGTCTCCAACATCTTGGCAAGTGGTCTAAACTTAATCTTACTCGCGCCACAGCTTTCCACATTGAAGATAAGCCTCAACAAAGAACTCATCGTTCCTATGTTGAAATATTCATTCCCGATTCTGCTGATAAGTTTGGTCGGGATGATAAATGAAGTGGCTGACAAGATTTTGATTAAATACCTCGTCACCATTCCCGATGCTGACACATTAGCCAGCATGAACGTAACAGGGGAGGAGTACGCTATGCAGCAGCTCGGAATATATTCTGCCAACTTCAAGCTCGGCGTGCTGATGACAATCTTCATACAGATGTTCCGTTTCGCCTCGGAACCATTCTTCTTCGGACATGCCAAAGACCGTAACGCCCCTACATTATATGCTAAAGTCATGACATACTTCGTCATCTTCTGCCTGCTCATCTTCTTAGGCGTGATGTTCTATATGGACATCCTTCAACATTTCGTTGGAAGAAACGGCAGCGACTATCGCGAAGGTCTCCGCATCGTGCCGATAATACTTATCGCCAATATGTTGTACGGCATCGTCTTCAACCTCTCAATATGGTTTAAACTATCCGACAAGACATATTACGGAACGATAATAGCCATCATCGGCTCGATAATAACATTGATATGCTTCTTCACCTTGATACCACGAATCGGTTATATGGGAGCTGCCATCGCGCACCTGGCATGCTACAGCGTGATGATGCTGGTATCATACTTCTGGGGACAGCGCGTCTTCCCAATACCATATCAAATAGGAAGAATAACAATCTATTGCATCTTGGCTTTCGCCTTGTTTATAGTAAGTAATTTTATAATAGACTTTAACATTGTCCTAAAACTTACAATAAATACTTTGATGTTAATATCATATATCGCGATAGTTTTCGTTCTAGAAAGAAAAAATCCACTTAAAATAGAATAATAAAAAACAATACTATGACAGTAAAAATCATCAACAAATCAGACAATAACTTACCTGCATACGAGACAAGCAGCTCAGCAGGCATGGATTTAAGAGCTTATTTACCAGAAGGTCCAATCACTTTGAAACCAATGCAAAGAACACTCGTCCCAACAGGACTTTTCATGGAGATTCCAGAAGGTTATGAAGGACAGGTGAGACCACGCAGCGGCTTGGCAATAAAACACGGCATCACAGTGTTGAACACTCCAGGAACCATCGACGCTGACTACAGAGGCGAAGTGAAGATTATCCTCATCAACTTATCAGACACCGACTTCGTCATCAACAGCGGCGAAAGAGTGGCACAAATAGTTTTCGCTAAATGTGAACAAATGGAAGTCGTTAATGTTGAAACATTAAGCGAGACGGAA
>JAZRNQ010000215.1:0-4012 GCA_045648285.1 Bacteroidales bacterium
TCTGCACTAATCTAACACTAATTTTTTCGTGTATTTTCGTGTGATTTCGTGGACAAAAAAAGCTATCCACTAATCTGCACTAATCTAACACTAATTTTTTCGTGTATTTTCGTGTGATTTCGTGGACTGAAAAAAACTATCCACTAATCTACACTAATCTGACACTAATTTTTTCGTGTATTTTCGTGTGATTTCGTGGACAAAAAAGCTATCCACTAATCTGCCCTAATCTGACACTAATTTTTTCGTGTATTTTCGTGTGATTTCGTGGACTAAAAAGCTATCCACTAATCTGCACTAATCTAGCACTAATTTTTTCGTGTATTTTCGTGTAATTTCGTGGACTGAAAAACTATCCACTAATCTGCACTAATCTAACACTAATATTTTTTCGTGTATTTTCGTGTGATTTCGTGGACAAAAGAAACTATGCTTTCAGCCATTCGTGCTTCGCCAAGCTATATATTGGCACGAACGGAAGCAAGATTGGCGTTTTGCTGATATACTGCTGAAACTCAGGGTCGTTTCCGTATGTAACGGTTTGTCGCAATTCGAGACGACGCGCTCCGCTGAACATGACATAAACAATTCCGATATATCCGACAGCCGCGACAATCCACTGCCATGCGTGGCATGACGCGCCGATACACACGACAAAGGAGCCTGTCCATATCACGAGTTCGCCGAGATAGTTCGGACAGCGTACCAGCCTGTACAAGCCCGTATCGACATATCGCTTAGGGTCTTTCTTCTTCGCGGATTTCTTTTGCGCGTCAGAGACAGATTCGAGGATGACACCCGATGCCATGAGTGCCGCTCCAATCCACGCCCACAGCGCGTTAACGTCCATTCCTTCAGCGGTATTGGCAAGGTAGAAAGCCACAGGGCTCACCTGTCCCACATAAAGCAGAGCGCAGAAAATCCACACCATAATCACCACGAGAAGCGGTTTCTTCTTTGCCGCATCAGGTCCGTAGAGAATCTTTTTATACTCAGCCGACCTCTTCTCACGGGTCATCAGGTAGAGACCGAGACGCATTCCGAAGATGAACATAACAGCACACAGAAGAGCCGTCGGCACCGTCAGCACGTCGCGGAAAATGACGGCCAGCGTTATTGCCAATGCCGATATCCCGAAGCCATAGCCCAGACTAAAGAAATAGATGAAATAAATCCAGCCGAGAGCTGACACCGCGAGCGACACGATGAATAAGATTAAAAGATAATTCATAACCAAGAACTTTATCTGTTTGACAATGCATTAAACGGCTGAACACTCAACCGATTGCAATAACAAACGTCATTGAAATAAGTTCGGCAATGAAAACCATCATCTTCCGACCTTCATATATTATCTTACATATCTTTTGGGCGTTCCGGCTATCGCCGTCGGGCTTTCCGCTATATCTTTGCTCCGCTACGCTCCGCAAAGGATGCCGCTCCAATCCCTAACGCATTGGGAGCTACTAAAACCAAGCCGCGACTCTTGAAACAAATAATTACTAACTCCTGATTAATAAGGCGTGCCTTATCCTATATTTGTTTCGCCCTTTCAGGGCATAGCATCCGTCATCCAATATCCCGACTTCGTCCCCGTTCCCAAAACTCGTTCCCGAAAGTCTCTCGCAAAGACGCAGAGAAACGCAAAGGAATTATATATTGCTCGTGGCTCACATCTAATTTTCAACTTTCAGTTTTCAATTTTAAACTACTGATTGCTGACCGCTGATAGATGAAAGCTCATAGCTCAAATCTCACGGCTATAAAAAAAGTTCAACAGCCAAAAGCCTTAGTTCAATGGTTAAAAAAACACTCCTATTTCAACAGATGTCTATTATTACTGTTTTCCAGAATATTCATTTGATGAATGGCGATTTTGTTAAGTTTTTCCAATCTAGATATTATTCCAATAGCATTGGTACTTCTTATCCATTTCTGAGGAGATAATGTAAAAGCATTTAATCCTGATTGTTTTCTAAACCCATCGAATTCGAGGGGATTAAAAGCCGAATTATACAAACTTTCCCATATTCCCAAATACTCAATTGTATTTCGATCGCGCATCCAATTTGAAATCACAGCTGTTGGATCATCGCTTTTATATTTCGCTATATCTGTAAGGGAAATATAATCATTATCGTCAAATGACATTATCTTAATGTTGGTATTATCAACAATAATTTCTTTTGCTTTCATAATTTTGAATTTTAAAGTTACTCCACAAAAGTATAAAGAAAAATCCTCAACTCTACAATTTTAACTATTTTTAACTTTTATGTGGTTTTTTGGCAAGTTAACGGGAAATGAGCTTTAGTAAAGACGCAGAGTCACAAAGACGCAGAGTCTTAAAGTTTATTTGTGTCTCTATGTCTCTGCGACTCTGTGTCTTTAATTTATTAACGCGATTTCTCCGAGGCGGCAGGGATTGACAGCTGAGACTAAGATTCTGCTTAAAAATAATAGTCTGATGAATCTAAAATGGCTTTATATTTTTTGTAGTATTTCATCAGGCGAAATGTTTTTCATCAACATAAATGCAAACCACTTCTTGCCTAAATCTTTTATTGAAGCTCCGATATGGTAAAGTTCTTCGTCAATTATCAAGAATCTGTCATGAGATCTTGAAAAATATTTTACTGAAATCTCAGGATATTGTTCATTATGGCGTTTAATATCAAGCTTTAGTTGTTCTGATATTTTCTGAGTATATATCGTTGCACTAACATTTAACTTACGTTTATCTAGTAATGTCAATACGCTATCATCTATGTAATTATCTATTAGAATTATAGTATTAGAGGCTTTTCTTATCAAATTTGAAACAAAATGATAGGCATCAAAGACTTGTCCATCAAAGAAAATTCCTTGTTGTATTTGATTTGGTTCTAGTTTCTCAAGGACTTCATCAATGCGTTTATCCATCTCAATTTGGCGATATTCCAAATTTGATATTCTTTGGAAAAGCATCTCATTATTAGCGACCAAATGCCGCATTGCACTAAATGTTCTCATTATGCGAATATTCATTTCTATTGCAGTCTGAGAACGAAGCACACTGCTCAGCATCGCTACACCATTTTCTGTAAAAGCGTAAGGAAGATATTTAAAGGTCACAAATTGTGACCTTAGACATTCATCTTTTGTAAGCTGGAATCTAAAATCATCGGGAAATCTCTCTATGTTACGTTTTACCGCTTGGTTTAAGACTTTTGTTTCAACACCATAAAGCGATGCTAAGTCTCTGTCAAGCATAACCTGACGACCTCTTACATTTACTATTAGTTGTTCTATATCTTTACAATCAGAAGCTTCAGTAATATTTATCAAGCTAAAATCATCTTTGTTAGTCTCCATAAATTCTCTTTTTAGTCTCTCCACAAAAGTATAAAGAAAAATCCTCAACTCTACAATTTTAACTATTTTTAACTTTTATGTGGTTATTTAGCAAGTTAACGGGAAATGAGATAGGCGGTTCCTGCTGAACTCAGAGCTCAGACACAGACCGAAGTAGAAATTTAATTGTCTTTATAGACTTCTGGCTTGTGGATTCATATTTTTATTTTTTGCAAACATGATAATTAATTTGTAAAATTTTCACGATTTTTTATTAAAAAAACACAAAAATAATTCATTTATCGAAACGTTTATTCAGACAATTAAACATATCTTTGCAAGACAATTTTTTCAGTTATGAGATATAAAATTTTATATTTATTTATACTACTATTATCAACAGAACTTATTATAGGTCAGAGTCTTAAAGGTGTCGTGAAAGATGCCGGTAACAGAGAAGTTCTGTCTGGCGTTACAGTTTTTGTAGAACCGCTGAAACAAGGAACTTCAACAGACATCAATGGATATTACGAACTCTCTTTAGCAGAAGGCGAATATAAGATCACCTTCTCATTTGTCGGATATATTTCTGTTACAGAAAATGTTAAGATAACTCATTCGCCTAAAACATTGGACATCGTTCTTAAACATGATAACAAAATGCTTGACGAGGTGGTGA
>JAZRNQ010000216.1:0-2694 GCA_045648285.1 Bacteroidales bacterium
GGAATCATGAAATCCGAATTGCTATATTTGCAGAAGTTCTCTGATATGGATGATTTTAAAAAACAATTAAAAAAATACATTCATTATTATAATAATGATAGAATCAAATTGAAATTAAAAGGAAAGAGTCCGGTGCAGTACTGAACTCTTTATACATAAACTGTTTTATTAATCCGTCCAACTTTTTGGGGTCAGATCATAACAGCAGCGCTCTTCCTTGTAGTCTTGTAGTCTTGTTGACTTGTAGTCTTATTTTTGGTAAATCTTTTGCCAGTTTTTATATTCTCTTTCTTGCCATGGTCCATTGTGGTAAACGTAAGAAGCAATCAAAGGAATAACTGTTGTACCTTCTGCGTAAACCATTTGTTGGAGTTGGTGACTTACCTTGCCCCATGAACCAGCTTCGAGTAATCTTGATGATGAGCAAGCACCGTCGCGAACGTCAGCAACTGTGATTTGGATAGCGTATTTGTGCATTGGTGTTTCGTAACCGAGGATTTCAGCGCAAACTACTGTATCTTGTGCGAAGTTTTTAGGAGCGCCACCGCCTACCATGAACAAACCTGTTTCTGGAGCTTGCATCTTGATTTGTGTCAATTCAACGAAGTCTTTAACTGAGTCGATTGATAAATATTTTTCACCTTTTTGCATTCTTTCCCATTGGTGTTTACCAATACCGAAACCTGCTGATGAGTCGCTGAATGCTGGAACGAAGATAGGCACGCCACATTCGTAACAAGTTTGGATCAAGCTGTCTTTCTTAACAGCGTGACCATCGTGTAACCATTTACCGATTTCATAGATGAATTCGCGTGATGAGTAAGGACGAGCTTCGAGCATATTAGCGATTTCAAATGTTGTGTGGTCGCAAGCTTGAAGTTCTTCTTCATCGATATATGTGTCATAAATACGGTCAATGTAAAGGTCGCGTAATGTTGTGTCAGCGATGACGTTTTCTTTTTCACCGATGTAGTGTTTAAAACCGAGAGCTTCAAACAAGTCCATATCGATGATTGATGCGCCTGTTGCAACAACAACGTCGATCATTTTATTACGAACCATGTCAACATAAACTTGCATACAACCAGCTGCTGATGTTGAACCGGCTAATGTCAAAATGTTTGTACATTCTTTTTCTTTACACATCATCATCAAGATGTCAGCTGCACGTGCAGTGTCGCGTGATGTGAATGACATATTACGCATCGCATCAATTAACTCTGTTGAATTGTAACTTTTTATGTCGATGTGTTTAATAACATCTTTCAATAAATCTTTTTTCTCCATTGTTATTAAATTTTAATTTGAAACTCAATTTTATGGTGCAAAGATACATTTTATTATTAACATTTACAAGCAAAACAAAATCATATTTTAATTAAAAAAAATCGTATCTTTACAGAGATTTAAACCTATAAAGAATTTATATAAAATGAAGAAAACATTCATAGCAATCTTATCATTATTCATGCTAGTTTCGTGCGGAAACTCAAAAAAAGAGAACAAGAAAAGCGAGAAGGTTCAAGAGGTAGAAAACGTCGTTGAAGAAGAGAGCCTGGTAAAGAATTTAGACTACAAGACTTTCGTAAAAAAGGTATGGGACATTGAGACATATCCAGATTCTTTTGCATACAAAAACGAACTTCCATGCATGATTGATTTTTACGCCGATTGGTGTGGACCTTGCAAACGTGTAGCTCCGATAATGGAAGAAATAGCTCAGCAATACGAAGATAAGATTATTGTTTACAAAGTCAATGTCGACAAAGAGCAGAAGCTACCTTTAATATTTAAGGTAAAGAATATTCCAACAGTATTTTTCCTTCCTACCGAAGGACAACCTTTATCGCAAGTAGGAGCACTAAGCAAAGAAGAATATATCAGTATAATCAACAAGCACCTTATTAATTAATGTCACACATATTTCCAACAGCATATCTTCCTTCAATAGAATACATCTCTTTATTTTTAAAAACAGAAGATGCTTCTATTGAATTATTTGAGACATACCAGAAACAATCATGTCGTACAAGGACCAATGTCATGACCGCAAACGGAGTTCAGACTCTGACAATTCCCGTGGTAAAAACAAACGGCAATCACACCTTGACAAAAGACATCGAGATAAGTTATAAAGAATCGTGGCAACAAGTTCATCTTCGCTGCTTAGAATCCGCGTACAGAAAATCCGCCTATTTCGATTACTACTTTCCTTATTTCGAAAAGATATACAAACAGAAATTCAACACTTTAGTAGAGCTAAACGACTTTTGTCTGAAAACTATTCTTAAGATAATGAAAGTGAAGAAAGATTATTCATTCACGACAGACTTTGAAAGAATAGTCGATGAAAACGATTACAGAATTTCTCTATCCAAAGGCACAAATAAAATAGAGATGAAACCTTATTATCAAGTCTTTGCCGACCGACATGGCTTCATCCCTAACTTATCAATTGTAGATTTACTCTTCAACGAAGGACCTAATTCAATTCATAATTTTTAATTCATAATTATTTAGGTAATGTTGCCAAAAATGGTTGGTGATTGAGCGAAAAAAAAGACAGGTAATGGGCATACAAAACAGCCCAAATTACCTGTCTTTTTTTCTATCCTAAATTTAAAATATTTACCAATATATTCTAATATTGAAGTTCCGGAGGAACGGCAGACAATAGGCAGGTGATGGAGTGCA
>JAZRNQ010000217.1:0-2304 GCA_045648285.1 Bacteroidales bacterium
CTCGCATTCTCTCACCTTTTATCATGGATTTTCAAAAACTATAGAGATATAACCATCGCTGTTTTGACAGGTTTCATCTTAGGCAGTATGCCAATCATCTGGCCTTGGAAAAACGACGTCATCACATATTTCGGCAGTGAAGCAAAAGTGACAGGCTACGAATATTACTTCCCAGAATTCAATATGGAATTCGCTACAGCATTAGTCATCATGCTCATTGGCGCAGCTTTGATAGTGCTGACTGAGAAGATGGCGAAAAAAACTAATTCATAATTCATAATGCATAATTCATAATTATACATTCTTCATTATACATTATACATTATACATTCTTCATTATACATTCTTCATTATACATTATAAGTTATGTTTGGTTTACTTGGAAAGTCATTAGGTCATTCTTTCTCGAAGGATTATTTCACCAAGAAGTTTTCCACATTAAACCTTGACCATATTTACCAGAACATTGAACTCGACAATATAGCTGAAATAATTCCTTTTGTTAAAAAGAATAAAAACTTAAAAGGATTTAACGTCACGGTTCCATATAAAGAAGAGATTATTCCATTTCTTGATGAGATTGATTCAGTAGCGAAAGAAGTAGCTGCAGTCAACACTGTGAAGATTTATGAAAACGGAATGTTAAAAGGTTTTAACACAGATGTAATTGGATTTGAGTCTTTACTTGAGACCACAAGACTACAAGACTACAAGACTACAAGTGATGAAAGAGCTTTGATTTTGGGTAGTGGCGGTGCGTCGAAAGCGGTTCAATATGTTTTGAAAAAAAAGAATATCCCGTTCAGAATAGCGAGCAGGGGTTTTCAGTTAGGAGTTAGGAGTGAGGAGTTGGGAGTGAGTTATGAGGAGATTAATAGTTCAGGGTTTTCACCTTATTCCGTTATAATAAATACTACGCCGGTCGGGATGTTTCCAAATGTTAATGAATGTTTAGAACTTCCCTACTCGACCATTGAAAAGCGACATGTCTTCATTGATTTAATTTATAATCCAGAGGAGACACTATTTTTGAATAAAGCACGTTTGAAAGGAGCTTCCACCTACAACGGCATGAAGATGTTACACGAACAAGCCGAAGCAGCGTGGGAGATTTGGAATAATTCATAATGCATAATGCATAATTAAATATACACTTAACACATTACACTATCTATTCACAACTACTCTACACTCTCAACTATAAACTTTAAACAAATAAAACATGGATTTCAACAAACAGATAGCAACAGAATTTTCAGTATCACTGACAGTTGCAGAAAATGTGATACGTCTTTTGAGTGAAGGCTGCACCGTACCTTTCATCGCTCGTTATCGTAAAGAGATGACCAACACGATGAATGAAGAAGTCGTTGCCGCAATACAGAAACGTCTCGAACAACTGGAAGAACTTGAAAAGAGAAAAGAAGCTGTCTTGAAATCTATAGCAGAGCAAGAGAAACTCACACCAGAATTGGAAGCTAACATCATCAAGGCTGCTACCTTACAAGATGTTGAGGACCTCTATCTTCCATATAAACCAAAACGTAAGACCAGAGCCGAGATAGCACGTCAGAAAGGTTTGGAACCTCTTGCTAAATTGATTATGGCGCAAAACAGCGACGATATCGAAGGTCTTGCGAAGAAATATCTCGACAAAGAGAAAGGCGTGGAAGATACCAAAGACGCTCTTAAAGGTGCCTGCGACATCATTGCTGAATGGGTCTCGGAAAACATCAAAGGTCGTAATCAGATTCGTAAGATATATCATAAAGAAGGAGTTATCTCCTCGACATTAGTCAAAGGTAAGGAAGAAGAAGCCAAGACATATCAGCAGTATTTTGATTGGAAGGAATCTATTGCCGAGGCACCGAGTCACCGTTTGCTAGCGATGTTTCGTGCCGAGGCTGAAGGACTTCTTAAAGTGAAACTGAAAATCAATGACCAAGAAGCCTTAAAGACTTTAGACAATATCTTCATCAAAGCTGACAACTCCTCTACCGACCTGGTACAAGATGCCATCGATGATGCTTGGAAACGTCTGTTGGAACCATCATTAGAAACTGAGATACGTTCATTATACAAAGAGAAAGCCGACGAGGTGGCGATAAAGGTATTCGCAGAAAACTTGAGACAACTTTTATTAGCAGCGCCTATCGGACAGAAACGCGTGCTTGCCCTCGACCCTGGATTCAGAACAGGATGTAAGGTGGTTATCCTTAATGAGTACGGAGCTTTATTACACAACGAGACCATCTACCCTCACCCACCTCAAAACGAGACACGACAGGCGACTAACAAGATTCG
>JAZRNQ010000218.1:0-2946 GCA_045648285.1 Bacteroidales bacterium
GCTTGCTTGTCTTGAAAAGGCCACAATGGAGATGTAGGGGAGTCCTGGGTATTCGTTCAGGATATTTTTTATGGCTTTGATGTGACCGTAGTTCTGATGGATGGGGTTTCTAAGCTGGTACTTGTTTCCATAGATGTTTTGTGTCCAGTAATCACTGTTCTCCCCACCATATATCCATCCCTTGTAGGTTTTTGTTTCAATTACAAAGATGCCGTAAACTGATACGACGATGTGATCTATCTGTGTTGTGTATCCGTTGTTTTGGATCAATAGGTTATTGATGACTTTGTACCTATCTTCAGGGAGTTTCTTCAGGATATGAGCTACGCGCTTTTCACCTATTGCGCCTTTAGAAGGTAACAACTTTAGGAGTAAGGTGAAAAGAACGATTGGAATTACAACAATGAGAATCCCGCCTAATGTGTCTATGATTTCTGTCATTATTCTTCTCCGGTAAAGAATTTTTGGGAAACGGCTCTTAGTTCGTCGAAGATGGCAGTATGAGTTTCTGTGTCATTGTTGTTACCCTTTGCACTGTTCATATGATTATAGAAATCTTGAGGAGTCATTCCTACGATACTTCCAAATGCCTTGAAAATATCTTTTTTGGAGGCTTTTTTACCATTCTTAATGAAGAATTTTGGTTTGGCTTCAGCAAGGGCATTGATAACTCTTACGAAGTCTCTTATGGCTCTCTCTTTCTCGTTTATCTCTAGACTTGGTGCTGATTGTTCGATTGGCTGATTTTCTAATGGCTGGACCTCCATGTCAGGGTTTATCACGAGCGTGTTATTGATGCTGTTGTCGTTGAATTGACTTCCTGGGAGTGCGTTGAATACGTTAATCTTTGCCATTGTGATTCTTGCTTAAGGTAATGTGATAATATCTATTGACAATCAGCGTTTCAATGAATATGTCTAATTGTCAGATTGCTACAAATTTAATATTATCTTTGCGATTCTAATCAATCTCAGCAAGCAAATATGATAAATTTTCTGTACTACAAGTACTGCTTTGAGCAGACGAAAGATGGCAATCTGTTTTCCGGGGAGGATCTCGAGAAAGTGACTCCTGAGTATATCAATGCGAGGTTTGCTGAGCATTTGGAGATGGTTGTAACTAAGGGTACAAAGTCTCTGAACTTATTTGGAGTTAAGTCTGACAGGAAGAAGGAAGAGGCTCCGGAAAGTTATGGTAATACTATTGTGAATTTCCATAATGGAGTGTTTATGCTGTTCGTGCATAATAATAAGACAAAGAAGATAGTGCCGAAAGAGATAGAGGAGGAGATAAAGGTGGATCATCACCCTTATACCTGTGTTATTATAGATACTCGTCCAGGGTCACAGGCAATTCTGGTTCAGCAAAAGAAGAATGCTTTTCCAAATACTGGTTATGTGGTGGAACTTATATTGAATGAGTGTGCCCAGCAGTTGAGCCTGTGGAAGACTAATTTTGAGTCGAAATATGAGCTGCGTTGTCATGAGGGTTCTATATGGGATATTGTGGAATGTCGCACTGTGAATGGAAAGGATAGGGTGAAGTCTCTTTCGCTGAAGTTTACTGAGAAGAAGCCCAATAAGGAGAACGAAGTTGATAATGCTTTGCAGGTTATACTTTCGAGGTTTTCTGCAAAGGAGGGTGAGTTGAAGTTGTTGTCTGATGAGAATGCCAAGAAGTTGCTGGAGGATACTGAGAGGGATGTGCGTAGGACTGTGGATCTGCTGATTGAGAATAATTACAGTATGAAGATAGGGTTTGAGAAGTCTGGAGATGTTGAGTATGGTAAGAAGGCGCTTGCTATATATGGTCTGGAGGAGAAGGTGTATGAGGAGTTTAAGGATAAGAATGCGCAGATAGGAGAAGGCGGTGTGGCTCATTATGATTTGATGGAGTGGCTTGATACTATTGTACCTGAGGATGGAAGCCACGAGTATGTTCAAACTGAAAAGACAAAGAAGAAAAATGGAAGACGTAAGAAATAATATACTGGAGTCACCTGTATTTGAGTTTATTGAAGAGGGGTGGATTGAATGGGTTACTGGTGTCAAAACTTCAAGTGTAGATGAAAATGACCTGTTGCTCTATCTGATTTGGGGATTGGATACGTTGAAAGAGAATGACAAGAATGCAAGGAAGAAGTATTGGAATCTAGTGTATAGCGCTATATATAGGCATTTGAAGGAGCGTAAGGTGGAAGATGATGATATTAAGTATCTGACTAATCTTGTCTGCGCTTGCACTCTACATTGTCTTGGACTAAATCTTACCGGAAACTATGATATGCAGGATTTGTATTGTGAGGTGGTCAGTGGTATTGGTGAGAAGTTGGCTAAGGTGAATTGGCTGAAGAATAAGATGGCTGTGGATGCTGGGTCTATGCCTTTGAAGAAGTGGGTGAGGGAGTATATGGAGAGCGAAACGTTCTTGACGATAAGTAAGGCTACTGCTTGGGATGATACAAATGTAAATGTGGATCGTCTGCCGGATCTTGTGAGAGGAGGTGCTGGAGTACCGGCTGTGAATCTGACTCAGGTTAATATTGGAACTCTGCATAATCATCCAGGGGCCACTTATAATGATAATTCTGTGAGTGTGGAGTTGCATAAGAAATAGAGTAAGACCATTTTCGTGAGGTTACGAAAATGGTCTTTTGCTTAATATACCTTGGCATACTTGCCGTGCGTGACGTTCTCCAGTTTGCCGTCGTCGCACCATTTGCGGATGACTCTGTCCATTGATTTTGGATTGAGGCCCATCTGGGTAGCGAGTTCTGTGTAGGTCTTGCGGTCGAAGTCGTCTGGCAGGGCGTCAAAGAACTTGAGGTGGATGGACTGTCGCTGGGCTATGGACGCTGTCTTCGGGGCAGCTGTGGTGTTGGCCAGGGTGTGGAAGACTCGTGCGTCGTGCTGGATGAGGACTGTGGCTATGGTCTTTGCTGTTTTG
>JAZRNQ010000219.1:0-3787 GCA_045648285.1 Bacteroidales bacterium
GAATATTTTTACATTGATGGAAGAGTCGCTTTTGTTTTCAATTACTACCTTATTGTCGCTAGGATTGCTGATGATATTATAGCATTTGTTTTTGAAATTTTCAATAATGTTTACCGTATCAGTCTTGAAGTTCCATTTTTCGAGATTGTTGAAAAATACCTCATCTGATATAGTTTGTAATAACTCTGCTTTTGTACCATCGATTTGTTTGTCGTGATAAATTCCAACAGAACTTTTATTCCAAAAAACAGAATAGAAAACACATGCTGCCAAATAACTTCCGTCATAAGAAGGATGACTGTTGTCACTGCTGTGTAAAACAAGACTTGAATCAGTTGTCAAAGCAGCCTTCCATGCTTCGCCTACAGGCGCTACATAGGAGTCTGTGGCGTAAGCGTTCTCGCAGTATGCAGCGGTTAGAGTGTCTTGCATATGATTGAAATCAACGAAGTTAGCACTGCAATACAATCCGTCTCCAAAGTTGACACATTGTTGACCTCCGTATCTGCGTCCCCAAGTCATATATCCTACAACCTTAGCTTCTGGATTATAGAGCATAATGCTGTCATGTAGAGCTTTATATGAAGGCTTTAGTGTGTTATGTCGATAATAATCAATTACAGGCAGTTGACTTTGTTCTTGTAAAATAACATAATCCCAATTCCCTTGGCGAATTTTTGACATTGATGTTTGGCTGTCAAGATGTTGGAATAATGTACATCCTCCAGGAGTTACAGATTCGTATGTGAAGACTTTATTATCATTAGTAGCTATATCTTTTATCATTTTGGGTAAATCGTTGACGTAGGTGTAGCTGTTACCTAAGAAAAGAACTCTAATTTCTTCTTGTGAAAATGAAACCTTGAAAAGAAGAATTGCAATTGTAAGTAGTAAAATCTTTTTCATAATTGTTTAATTAAATGAGGCGTACTGATACAGCACGCCTCTGATGTTTATTATTTATTTGATTATTTTGCTAAAAATGGGTATCCGTAATCTGTTGCAGGAACGAATGTTTCTTTGATAGAGCGAGGGTTGGTCCAGCGGATGAGATTCCATAAACCACCAGCTTTGTCGTTTGTTCCTGATGCGCGTGAGCCGCCAAATGGTTGACAACCAACTACAGCGCCAGTAGGTTTGTCGTTGATATAGTAGTTGCCTGCGGCATATTTGAGTTTTTCGTCAGCAATCTTTTGTGCTTTTAAATCGTATGAGAAGAATGCGCCTGTCAATGCGTATGGTGATGTGCTGTCGCATAACTCAAGTGTCTCAACGAAATCTTTGTCATCATAAACATAGATTGTGATGATAGGTCCGAAGATTTCTTCTGCCATTGACTCGTATCTTGGATTCGTTGTCAAGATGACTGTTGGTTCTACGAAGTAACCTACAGATTTATCGCAGTTTCCTCCGAATATGACTTCAGCGTCGCTTGCGGCTTTCGCTCTGTCGATGTAGCCTTTGCAGTTGTCGAATGATGCTTCGTCGATGACGGCATTTACGAAGTTTGTGAAGTCTGTGACGTCGCCGACTTTAATTGTACTTAACATTTCGCCAACGTGTTGTTTTACATCATTCCATAATGAAGCAGGGATGTATGCACGTGATGCTGCTGAGCATTTTTGTCCTTGGAATTCGAATGCGCCACGAACAATAGCAGTTGCTACTTCTCTTGGGTTAGCAGAACTATGTGCGAAGATGAAGTCCTTGCCGCCTGTTTCACCAACTAATCTTGGATATGATTTATAATTGTTGATATTAGCTCCAACGCCTTTCCATAAACCTTGGAATGTCGCAGTTGAACCTGTGAAATGGATACCTGCTAGATTAGGATTGCTCAATGCAACATTACCGATGAGCGAGCCTTTGCCTGGCAAGAAGTTAATGACGCCTTCTGGTAAACCTGCTTCCATGAAGATTTGCATCATGTGATAGTTTGAAAGCAATGCAGTTGTTGATGGTTTCCAGATAGTTGTGTTGCCCATCAAGACTGGAGTCATGTTGAGGTTCGATGCGATGGATGTGAAATTGAAAGGTGTCACTGCCATAATGAAACCTTCTAAAGGACGGTATTCTGTTCTGTTGAGTTGGTCTGGTGTTGATGATGGCTGCTCTGAATATAAGTTGCCAGCATAGTAGTTGTTGAAACGGAAGAAATCTATTGTCTCGCAAGCAGCGTCTATTTCTGCTTGGAAGGCGTTCTTGCTTTGTCCTAACATACAAGAAGCATTGATTCTTGCGCGATATTTTGTTGCAAGAAGCTGACTTATGCGCGCTAATATGGAGGCGCGTTCGACCCATGGAATGTTTTCCCATTCTTTCTTGGCTTTTAATGCGGCTTCAATCGCCATGTTGACTTCTTTCTCACCGACTTTATGATATTTGGCGATAACGTGTTTGTGGTTATGTGGCATAACGACTTCGCCAATGTCGCCAGTGCGAATCTCTTTGCCACCTATTATAATTGGTATCTCGACAACTTCGTTAGATTGTTTTCTTAGTTCTTCCTCTAAAGCAATACGTTCTGGACTTCCAGGTCTGTATTCTTTTACCGGTTCGTTAGCCGGTTTAGCGAATTGAAATAGTGCGTTGTTCATGATATTATGTTTTAATAGTTGATTTTTTGATTATGTCGCTACAAATTTAATTGTTTTACTCCAAAAATAAAAGTTAAAAAATGTTAAATCTTTTACTTTAACCTCTTTACCTTATTTAAATAATGTGTGTATTTATTTAACTCTATGTTAAAAATACCTGTCTCGTCTATGGCATCGATGCGTACTTCGCCAGAGGCGTGTATTATCATATTGCGTGACAATAATATGCCTACATGGATGATACGATGATTTTGGCTTTCAAAGAATGCGATGTCACCTGGTAGCGCATCCGATAAATCAACGTCTTCACCGTAATCATATTGTTGTGAAGCATCTCTCGGGAGTTTGTAGCCTGCAATTTTTGCGCACAACTGTACAAAAGCGGAGCAGTCTATTCCCATGACGCTTTTGCCGCCCCAGCGATATGGAACGTTAAGCATCTTGAATGCTGAGTCGGTGATGATATCTGGATCGTACACCTTGCTTAATGGTATCGTGCCTTCGGTCTTGGTAAAAATCTTGCTGCCAAAACTGATGACCATATTTTCGTGATGTAACACAGGAACATTGACGATGTATTTGTCTTTTGAAATGTAATCTTTTAATTCAATGTCGGAAATCTCGTCGTGCTGTAGCTTTCTAATCCATCCTTCGTATAAATCATACATGCATTGTATCTTCAGCCAATCTTCGTTTTCGTCAATGATTTGATATATGTCGTTGAACAAAAGTTCAGAGACAAGTTCGCTTGTGTGCGAAGGTTCTTTTCTCATTGGTACTACCGATAATTTGCAAATTCCGTATCTCATTTTTTAATTATTATGATTGCTAAATTATGAAAAAATATTGTATATTAGCTGAACATTTGTTTTAAAAAAATGAATTTTTTATTTGTGTTATAAAAATTTGAAAATGAGTAAAATATCTTCTTTTTTGTCGAAAATAGGTCATTCGTACCAAGCCATATTTAGAGTTTTGGCATTTTTGCTTGCATTGTTTTTAGTTGTATGGCAAATGCCTAGAACTGTCAAGTTTAAATATGAATATCAAAAAATGCGTCCTTGGCAATATGAATCGTTATATGCGCCATTCAATTTCCCGATTTATAAAACTGCAGAACAGCTGAAAATAGAAGAGGAAGCTTCACTGAAGGATTTTTATCCAATATTTGTTTTTGATGTTAATGCTAC
>JAZRNQ010000220.1:0-8607 GCA_045648285.1 Bacteroidales bacterium
GAATTGGTCTTCGACGTTCATAAAGATGAACTTGAGACATTAAGCGAAATCATCAAAGATAAAATGATAAATGCGCTCCCACTCAGCATCCCGATAGAAGTAAATCTCAACACCGGAAACAACTGGCTGGAAGCGCATTGATTCTAAAATTGAAAGTTGAGAATTAAAAACTGAAAATATTTTCAACTTTCAGTTTTTAATTTTCAATTAACTTTTCTTTCCTCTTTTCTTAGATGCATTATTTGGATCGTTGATGATATCCATGCAATCTTGATATGTCAAGTTTGTTGCGTCGTAAGTCTTTGGAATCTTATAGTTTTGTTTGTTGAAGCTAATATAAATTCCAAAGCGACCTTTCAACACTTTCAAGTCTTCGTTTTCTGGATATGTAGAAACAACATTATCCAAGTCAGCCTTACGTTTTGACTCGATGATGTCGATAGCTCTTTCGTAAGATACCATTGCTGGATCGTCGAGTTTTGTCAAGCCGTAGAAGACGTTATTATGTTTTACATAAGGACCGAAACGACCTATTGCCACTTGAATATCAGAGCCTTCATATTTACCGAGGTTACGAGGGAATGCGAACAAGTCGAGGACTTCTTCCAAAGTGATTGTCTCAATGCTTTGGTTTTTGTTAAGACCAGCGAACTTAGGCTTCTCTTCAGAGTCGGTGTCACCGATTTGAGCTACAGGACCGAAACGACCAATCTTGACATACACATTCTTGCCTGATGCTGGGTCTACGCCGAGTAACTTCTCACCGCTGAACTTGCCAGAGTTGTCAGATGTATCTTCGATTTGTTTATGGAAATCCTTATAGAAATCGCTAATCATGCTGTTCCATTTACATTCGCCTTCAGCAATCTTATCGAATTCTTTTTCAACATTAGCAGTGAAGTTATAGTCGATGATGTTATCGAAGTATTGCAACAAAAATCTGTTTACCAAGATACCTATATCTGTTGGAACGAGTTTACCTTTTTCGTTACCGATATTTTCTTTACCAATCTTTTCAGTAATCTTGTTTTTCTTAAGTGTCAAGACTTTATAGTTACGCACCTCGCCTTGAATATCTTTCTTTTCAACGTAGCCTCTCTTTTGGATAGTAGAGATTGTTGGAGCGTATGTTGAAGGACGTCCGATGCCGAGCTCTTCCATTTTCTTAACCAAGCTAGACTCAGTGTAGCGAGGAGTGTGGCGTGTGAAGCGTTGTTGTGCTTCCATCTTTTCCAAGTCGAGGAGCTGACCTACTACGAGTGGAGGTAACATTCCGTTGCTTGACTCGCCTTGTTCGTCGTTAGAGCTTTCTGTATAAACCTTCAAGAAACCGTCGAACAAAACGACTTCACCACTAGCTGTGAATTCTTTGTCAGAGTTAGAGATTTCAATATTGACGTTTGTCTTTTCTATCTGAGCCTCTGCCATTTGAGAAGCGATAGTACGTTTCCAGATGAGTTCGTAGAGCTTACGTTCGTCGGCTGTTCCTTTGATGGTTTGTTGGTCGAGGTATGTTGGACGAATAGCTTCGTGAGCCTCTTGTGCGCCCTTTGATTTTGTCGAGAACTGACGGTTCTTAACGTATTCTGTTCCGTAGAGATTCTCGATTTCTTTTTTAGCTGACATGAGAGCGAACTGTGACAAGTTCACAGAGTCGGTACGCATGTAAGTAATCTTTCCTGACTCGTAAAGCTGCTGTGCTATTCGCATGGTGTTGCTGACAGAGAAACCCAATTTACGACCAGCCTCTTGTTGTAATGTAGATGTTGTGAATGGAGGAGCTGGCAATTTTGATATAGGTTTCTTTTCAACAGCTTTGATTTTATATGAAGCCTCTTTGCAGTTTTGCAAGAAAGCATGAGCGTCTTCTTCTGTCTCGAAACGATATGGAAGTTCTGCAGAAAGAGAATATTCACGATTGTCGATAGTGAAGGTGAATATCGCTGTCACACGGAATGCGCTTGTCTGCTTGAAGTTCTTGATTTCTTCTTCACATTCTACAATAAGACGAACGACGACAGATTGTACACGGCCTGCTGATAATGATGGTTTCACTTTTTTCCAGAGAAGAGGTGACAACTCATAACCCACAACGCGGTCGAGAACACGGCGTGCTTGTTGTGCAGCTACCAAGTCCATGTCAATCTTACGAGGATTGTCGATAGCATGAGCGATGGCTGTCTTGGTGATTTCATGGAAAACGATACGACGATATTTCTCGTCTTGCAGACCTAATGTCTCGAAAAGATGCCACGAAATTGATTCTCCTTCGCGGTCCTCATCGGAAGCGAGCCACACCATTTCGGCGCTCTCGGCTATCTTCTTAAGTTCTGCTACTAATGACTTCTTATCTTCCGGAATCTCATATAAAGGCTGGAAACCGGCTTTCATATCCAAACTCAAATTTGATTTGTTCAAGTCTCTCACATGACCATAGCTCGACTTCACCACGTAATCCTTACCTAAAAAACCTTCTATAGTTTTAGCCTTGGCAGGAGACTCGACAATTACTAAATTTTTTACCATATATATAATGTGTTTTTATTTCAAAAAATCGGGACGAAACAATAACGTTTCTCGCGTGCAAAATTACTACAATAAAAATTGTAAATCTGACATTTTTTTAAAAAAAATTTTTTATTTGTTAAAAATCAATCAATTGTAAATAAAAATTAAGAATCATTTGTATAAAATCATTAACATTTTACAACAAAAAAATATAATTTTGCAACCAACAAATAAAATTCTACTGTCAATGATCAAAGCACAACGTCTATTGAATTGCATAAAACTGGCAGGACCAAGCGCGTTCAAAACCATTTGGTGGCTGACCAAGATAATGGTTTCATTATCATTCGTGATATTGTTGTTACAATATTTCGGCATCATCGAATGGATATCATTGTGGCTCACACCTCTCTTCTCACACTTCGGACTTCCTGGCGAAGCAGCACTCGCTTATGTATCAGGATATTTCGTCAACTGCTACTCTGCCATCGCCGTGATGACGACATTGGATTTAAGCACCAGAGCAGCAACAATCTTAGCCGTCATGGTGCTTTGCTCTCATAATATGATTGTTGAGACAACAGTACAGCACAAGACCGGCTCACCTGTATTCAAGATAGTTATTGTCAGAACGTTATCAGCTCTTATCCTAGGATGGGTCTTAAACAAAATCATGCCTGGAAGTTTCGAGTCATCAGCTGTTGCGAATGACATACAGGAAGAATTTACGTTTGCATTTATGCTTAAAGACTGGGCTTTACGAACGACAAAGAACGTCATGCTGATGGCTGTCATCGTTTATCTTTTAACAGTATTACAAAAGATTTTGACAGAATACGGCATCATAGAATATATATCAAGATTTCTGAAACCCATTATGATATTCTTCGGATTGCCAGAGAAAACAGCATTCTTATGGCTAGTCTCCAACACCTTAGGGCTTGCCTACGGCGCTGGCATCATGATAGAAGAAGCAGAGAAAGGCGAAACTACCAAAGAAGAAAACGACCTTCTCAACATGCACATAGGAATATCACACAGCAACCTAGAAGACCTTTTGCTATTCACCGCTGCTGGCGGAGCCTACCTCTGGATGCTGCTGTCACGATGGTGCATGTCCTTTTTGATTGTGTGGGGGCTTAGAGTTAGTAAGTTGCTAAGTTACTAAGTTGCTAAGTTACTAAGTTGCTGAGTTGCTAGTTGCTGAGATATATTATAAACAATTATTTATTGGCGGAAAGGTATTTTATCAGTCTTGCTATTCCGACTGATATTTGTTTTGTTCTACTTTGCATAGATAATCTCTCATTCTCTGAACAATAGTTAAAATCTTCGCATAAATATAACATCGAATGAACTTCAGCACAGCTTCCTTTTGATATATTCAAAAAGCTTATATACTTAGCATTAGTTCCCGACTCTGCACCTTCTGCTATATTATTCATTATGCTTATTACAGCTCGTTGAATTTGATCTCTAAAACTATAATCTCGACATTTATTCATCATGTTATAAATATCATTCACTAATACTCTGGACTCTCTCCAGATATACATGGTTTCAATAGGCTTCATAAATTATTACTTTAAAAATTAAACAATCAAAATCTTAGCAACTTAGTAACTTAGCAACTCAAAAACCTCAGCAACTCATTTATCGTCGCAAGCGGAACCACTTCCACATTGAACTTCGACACGTCGAGGCCTCGGCAGTTGTATTTCGAGACGAAAATTTTTTCCATTCCGAGTTTGTCGGCTTCGGCAATGCGGGCTTCTATTCTGTTGACAGAGCGTATCTCGCCAGAGAGTCCCACCTCGGCTGCGAAGGCGTATCTGTTACTGATTTCGACGTCTTCATTCGATGACAATATCGCAGCCACTACTGCCAAGTCAATCGCAGGGTCGTCGACGCGTATTCCACCAGCGATGTTGAGGAAGACGTCTTTCGTGGAGAGTCGGAATCCTGCTCTTTTCTCCAGCACTGCTAGCAACATATTAAGACGGCGAGTGTCGAAGCCAGTGCAGCTACGTTGTGGCGTTCCGTATGCCGCAGTACTGACCAGCGCCTGTGTCTCTATCATCATAGGACGCAGCCCTTCGAGAGTAGCGGCGATGCTGATGCCGCTGACGTTCTCGTCGCGTTGTGAGAGAAGTATCTCGCTAGGGTTTGACACCTCACGTAAGCCATTGGCATTCATCTCGAAGATACCGAGTTCAGAAGAAGAACCGAAGCGGTTTTTAATGGTACGAAGAACACGGAAACCATAGTGACGGTCGCCCTCAAATTGTATCACTGTATCGACTATATGTTCTAGTATTTTCGGTCCGGCGATGCTGCCGTCTTTGGTGATATGACCGATGAGGAAAGTAGGGATATGAAGAGCTTTCGCCACCTTGTTCATCTCGGCGGCAGTCTCACGAATCTGACTTATGCTGCCCGCCGTTGAGTCGACTGCCGCCGACTCCAAAGTCTGTATCGAGTCGATGACGACGATATCGGGTTTTATCTCCTCAATATGTTTCGTGATGTCGGAAGTATTGGTTTCTGTCAGGATAAAGCAAGTCTCGTTACGCACCCCGATACGCTCAGCACGCATCTTAATCTGATGTGCGCTCTCCTCGCCAGAGACATATAGCACTTTCTTATCTTTGAGATTAAGAGCTACTTGCAACAAAAGCGTCGACTTTCCTATTCCAGGTTCGCCACCGAGTAAGATGAGGGAACCAGGGACGAGACCGCCACCAAGAACACGATTCAACTCACCGCAATCCATGTCGATACGAGCTTCCTTGGTAGTGCTTATCTCCTTCACAGGGACAGGCTTCGATTTCATCTCAGGCAAAAAAGAATTCTTGGCAGACTTGTTATCCTTACCCAAAGCAACACTTTCTTCCACATAACTATTCCACGCTCCACATCCAGGGCAATGACCTATCCACTTAGGAGACTCATTACCACACTCTTTACAATAAAAAACAGTCTTGATTTTTGCCATAACGAATATTTTTATTTTCATACAAAAATACTAAAAACTTACGTTGACTTATATTATTAATTATTTTAATTTTGTAGGACTTTTTTTGAAAAAATTTAAAATTATTTGATATGAGGAAGTTTTACTTTTTCTTAATTACATTTCTTGCTCTAGGATTCAGCCTTAAGGCACAAGAAATCACTGTCACAGGTATTGTAACCTCAGCGGAAGACGGATGGGGATTACCTGGCGTAACAATTCAAGTCAAAGGCACAACAAGAGGTGAAGTCACCGGTATCGACGGCGACTATACCATCAGAGTTAATTCCAATGACGTATTACAATTTTCATATGTGGGATATCAATCTCAAGAGATTCCTGTCGATGGAAAGACAAAAATTGACGTAGTGATGAAGACAGACGCCATGCTGTTGGACAATGTCGTCGTCACGGCTTTAGGTATCAAACGTCAGAAGAGAGAGTTAGGTTATGCCACTGAAGACATCAGCGGTGAAGACCTCACACGTTCTGGTAGCGACAACGTCATCAACTCCTTGAGCGGTCGTGCTGCCGGTGTTCAGATTATCACTGGCGACGGTGTTGCCGGCGGTTCTTCACGTATCGTTATCCGTGGTAACAACAGTATCTTCGGCGACAACCAGCCACTCATCGTCGTCGACGGTGTCCCTATGACCAACGAAGGCGGTGTCACTGGATGGGACGGCGGACAAGACTGGGGAACAGCTCTCAACAATATCAACCAAGAAGATATCGAAGACCTTAACATCTTGAAAGGACCTACCGCTGCAGCTCTCTACGGCTCACGAGGCGGTAACGGCGTGGTGCTCATCACTACAAAGAAAGGTAAGAAACAACAAGGTCTTGGTCTCAACTTCTCTTCAACATACAAGTTGACCAACCCATACGGCTACCGTGACGTACAAAACAAATACGGTGCTGGCGGTCCTCTTTCATTCTTGACTCCAACATTAAAACAAGACGCTAACGGCAACTATATCTACGACGTGAACGGTTATAGCGCAGACTTAGGTCCAGAAGGCGAACCAACAAACACAACATTCGGATATTACGGCGGCGCAGTTTCTTGGGGTCCTGTCATGGACGGAACAACAATGCTCTGGTGGGACAGCGTCATGAGAGAATATACACCACAGCCTGACAACCTCAGCATGTTGTACAAAAACGCACACTCTTTCACTAACAACGTCTCCTTCCAAAACGCTGGCGACTTCGGTTCTGTGAGAGTCTCTGTCACCGACGACCGTTCTGATGCTATCATCGATAACTGTAACATCAAACAGACAACATTCAATGTCGGTACTCTGTTAAACATCTCTGAAAAAATCAAAGCCGACGTCTCTTTCACATACTTCGACTACCATCGTCTCAACTCACCAGTCCTCGGCGAGTCATACAGCAACTTCAACAAAGGTCTTCTCTACAGCTGGCCTAGAAGCTGGAAAGGTATCGAATCAACAACATACGAACAAGAAAACGGCACGATGACAGAATGGGGAACATATCCATTCCAATACATCAACGCTAACACATTCTGGAGTTTCTATAACAACAACACAACTCTCGACCGTGACAAAGCATACGGTTCTCTCCGTCTCACATACGACATCACCGACTGGTTGACATTCGCTGGTAAGACAGCTCTCGACTTCAGCTTGGATCAATACGAGACCAAAAACAAACCTACTGCTATCGATGGAATGACAGGCGGCTACTATAAACAAAATCTCACTAGAGACTACACCCTCGATGCCGACTTCCTCTTCACAGCTCATAAAGACTTCATCTTCGGTTCATTGTTTAACGCACGTCTCTCATTCGGTGGCGAACGCTATTACAGAAACACATACGGATTATGGGCAGGCACAGGCACATGGGCTTTCGAAAGCTTATACACTTTCAACAACTACCTCAGCGGTGGCGCAAACCCTATCACAACAAACATGCTCCCAGGCGAATCACGCTACGAAAAACAAGTCAACTCATTATACGGTTTCTTGAACATCTCTTACAAGAACTTCCTCTTCATGGACTTCACAGGTAGAAACGACTGGTCATCAACATTACCTTTAGACAACAACAGCTACTTCTACCCATCAGCTACATTGAGCTTCATCGCTACTGAAGCTTTCAAAATCAACTGGGGTCCTATCAGCTTCTTGAAGGTAAGAGGTTCTGCAGCTACAACAGCTAGCGACGACCTTCCTTATCAGTTAGACTTCACCTATAACACTGGTTCTTTCGGCGGACAATTGGCAACTACTCTCCCAACACAAGTGCCACCTCTCCAATTGAAACCTCAACGTCAACGTTCTTTCGAAATAGGTATCGACCTCGGCTTATGGGATAAATTCAATATGGACGTCACTTATTACGACATCTACTCATGGGACCAAATCCTCGCTTCTCCAATGGCAGTGTCATCAGGTTCTAGCAGCGCTCGTATCAACACTGGTATCGTCACCAACAAAGGTATCGAAGCTATCATGAACTATAACGTATTCCAAAAAGCAGACAGCTACTTGCAAGTAGGTCTCAACCTCGCAAGAAACACTAACCGCATCGTTGACTTAGGCGGCGCCGACATGTATATCTTGTCAGAAGTATGGGGTTCTAACGGTCCTGCTATCGCCGTTCAAGAAGGTGAACAATATGGTACAATCTATGGTTGGGATTACGTCTACGCAGAAGACGCTAACGGTGTTATGCGTCCTGTCCTCAACGCTGAAGGTACAGAATACCTCAAGACAAACCAACGTGTTCCTGTAGGCAACTGCGCTCCTGCTGTGACAGGCGGTATCAACCTTAAATACAATTACAAGAACTTATCACTCTATGCTTTGATAGACGCTAAACTCGGCGGTGAGATCTACTGCGGTTCTTACGTCATCGCAATGCAGACTGGTCAAAGCAATGAGACATTATACGAACGCGAAGGTAACGGCCTTCCACTCTACGACGCAGAAGGTAACTTCTTAGGTAACTACGGCGTTGTACTCCCTGGCGTTCAAGTAGACCCAGAAACAGGTGCAGTGACAGAAAACGAACAAGTAGTACATTACTACTACAAATACATGCCTAACTTC
>JAZRNQ010000221.1:0-27340 GCA_045648285.1 Bacteroidales bacterium
ACTTCGCTAAACAATCCCCCTCTTTCTCTTCAGCACCGTTCCCGTTGTTTTGCGAGTGCAAAGATACTACTTTTTGCTTTCACTCCAACTCTTTTGTGAAAAAAAATTCATTTATTTTATCTTTTTTATTTATCCGCTGTATCTCAACGATTTGCAAACTCATTTTACAGACATTTTTACTCTTTTTAGCAACATCCGACCCGAAAAAAGCACCTTTTTTGACTCTTTACGAACGGATTTTAAAAGAAAAATATCACAAACAGACTCGAAAACACGAAAAACATGAACAAAATAGCATGCGTTTTTATCGCCAAATGGCATACTTTCTGTCCGCCAATATACACGAATCTGCAACAATCCTTTTTTTTATCATCCACGGATCAGCACGAATCTCGCGGATAGTTTACTTCCTGTCCGCGAATATACACGAATCCGCACGAATCTTTTCAGTTCAGCAGACAATAATAGCCAATAGCTGAAAAATAACAGCTGAAAGATGCACCTTATTAATTAATATAGGGGGGGGGGGGAAAATAATATCATAAGGTTTTTATTTTGATTTTTTACTATTTAAAAAATCATTATTTTTGCCTTATGAAAAAGATTATATTTATCTTGCTATTATCATTTCAAGCTCTATATTCTTTAGGGCAAGTCATAAACATAACATCACAAGACGAAAATCTTATTATTAGCAATCATACCCTCAATCTAAAAAACAAACTTCCCTCACACTCCAACTTCATTTTATTACCCAATGACGCTCAGCCCAATGTTAAACTCGTTTGTTCTGAAAAACAAAACGACATAATTTATGAGAACCAAATTTTAAATATTCGAGGTTACCAATTACTCCTTATTAATATATATGATTATGACACAGTATTTGACTTCGACATAAAAATAAAATATAATACTCGAAATGCCTCTTATGGAGACAAAAGATTTCGCAACAAAGAATGGGATAACATAATTAGAAGTATTGCATTAAATCCTGAAGTAATTGACGACTTCGATTATGATAGTAATATTAAAAATATTTTAGAAAACAATCTAAATGGCTGCGAATATCTCATTGTTACCCCTAATGACAGTGGCATCACTCAATGGGCTGACACATTGGCAAGATTCAGAAACGAACAAGGCATTTTAACAAAGGTAATAAGTCTTAATGAAATCGGTGACAACTTACCTTTCAACATCAAAAATTATTTTAATGATATTTACAAAAACTGGGAATTAGTCCCCTCTGCCATACTTCTTTTCGGAGACTACAGTCTTGATGATACAAAAGGCATCTCTAGTTTTTATCTAGATAATCATCCAGACGGATTATCATATCTTACCGACAATCAACTTGTCGACTTCAACAATGACAATCTCCCAGAAATAGCAATAGCTCGTATTCCAGCTGCTAATGCTCAACAAGCAGAACTGATGGTTAGGAAAACTATCAATTACGAATGTAATCCTTCTACCAATCCTAACTATTACAATAACCCTGTTACAGCAATGGGATTTGAGGAGTCTCGTTGGTTTCAACTTTGCTCAGAAATAATTGCTGGTTACTTTGAAAAAATAAACAAAAGTCCTAATCGCATCAATACGATTTTCAAAGGGACGCCAGATTCACTTTGGTCGAGTGCTAAAAATACTGATATAATTATTGACATATTCGGTCCTGAAGGTTTGAATTATATTCCGTCCGATTTACGTCATCTGACGGAATGGGACGCTAATACAAATCAGTTGTGCACAGCTATAAACGAAGGTACTTTCCTAGTTCAATACAGAGGTCATGGTCAATACCAAGCTTGGACCAAGCCTTATCTTTCCAACAAGGAAATTGACAATTTAAGTAATGAAGATCTCACTTTCGTTATGTCAACCAATTGTAGAACAGGCAATTTTTGCCACAATGAAAATGGTAACGACTGCTTAGCCGAACACTTTTTGCGTGCGGATAACGGCAGTGTTGCAATTATTGCTGCTTCTGAGACATCATTTTCTTATGTAAACGACACATATGTCTTAGGTTTTTACGATTATCTTTGGAACGATTTTCTCCCATTTTATGGCAAAAACAACACACATTTTAAATATCCAGCTTTTGCAAACGTCTACGGAAAATATTTCTTAAAACAATCATCATGGCCAGAACTAAGTTTCAACAAAAATGTGACATATAATTTATTTCACTATTTTGGAGATGCTTTTTTAAAAATAAACACAGAAATGCCTCAAAAAATAAGTATCTCTTATCCTTCTGAAATCACCAGCGAAGATACTTTTATTAAAATAAAGAAAGATAAAGACACAAAGTTAGCATTATCCGTTGAAGGGAAAATCATCGCCCTTTCAAGTGATAACGATAGTATCATAAATATCAATCCTCAAAAAAGCGGCAGCAAAATCAAGGTCGTTGCAACCAAACAAGATCATTATCGTCATGAAGGTTTTATAGAAGTGAAGAGCATCTTAGACAATGATGATTTATTAATATATCCCAACCCAACAAAAGATATTTTATTTGTTGAAAGCAAAGGCATTAACAAGATTGAAATTTATAACAGTCTTGGACAGAAGTCAATGGAATTTAACAACAGCACATCAAGAGAAAAAGTTATCATTGACTGCAGCACATTAAAAAAAGGACTCTTCCATCTTCATATCATATACGAAGACAAAAGAGTCGGTAAGTCTTTTATTAGACTTTGAGCTTTGAGTTTTGAACAATAAAAAAGCTCCGAACATCAGTGATATTCGGAGCTTTTTTAGTCAAGAATTAATTAACAGTTTCTAATTTTGTATTATTTTCCCATTTATCGAGGTTGAAAGTCAAACTGAAGCGAAGTGTTCCTTCAAGAGGGTTTGTACCAGATGTTGCTGTATTATTGACTGGAACCAAGTATGACACATCGATATCAAATACATTGTGACGCAAGCCAGCACCAAATGTCATATAACGACGGTTACCTTTCATCTTAGCTTCATTAAAGAAACCTGTGCGTACGAAGAATGTTTGGTTATAGCAATATTCAGCACCTAATCCTAATGTGAATTCTTTAAGTTCTTCGCTGAATCCGCCTGGAGCATCATAGAATGATTGTATTATACCTTGAACTGGACCTACATTGTCATCTTTACCAGCAGCTATGACAGGTTCACCATTTTCAAATATAATTGCACCTGTTTCAGGATCTGTTGCATAAACTGGAGGTGTTGGCACTAACAATTTGTTAAGATCTAAAGAGAATGCCAATGAATTATAATCATCTATATTAAGTTGTAATGTTGGACCTAAACGCAAGTTTGTTGGAACAAAGTCTTTCTCTAAGTTTGCTTCGTTATATTGCATTTTTGAACCGATGTTATTAATCGACACACCCCATGAGAAGTTTGCGTCTGTATTGCTGAACCAATAGACAGGTCTTGTGTAATAAACTGCGATATCAGCAGCTACAGAAATTGCAGGTTTTGAATAATCTTGAACGCCTTGTGTCAAATTTGAATATATCATACGACCAGCGACAGCTCCTGATATATACTTACCCAACTTACGAGAATAAGCCATATCAATAGCCCATTCATTTGGCATATATGTACCTTTGTCTTCACCGCTATTACCTGTGAATGAAATCTCACCAAGACTGAAATAACGCAATGTAGCAGCTACTGTTGATTTAGGGCTTACACGTTTTGAAAATCCGACATATGCAATATTCATGTCTGATACCAATTCTCTGAGCCAAGGGCTATATGCCAAACCAACTGAGAAATCATCTTCAATGAATGCATATTTTGCAGGGTTCCAATGCATAGAATAAACGTCTGGAGATGTTGAAACACCGACATCACCCATAGCTGACGACCTGGCATCTGGAGCAATCAACATAAATGGAACAGCTGTAGATATTACATTATATTCCAAATTTTGTCCCACAATTTGATCAATACTAACATCCTGTGCTTTAATGCCATTGGTTGCAAAAAGCAACACAAACAATAAGGTAAAAATCTTAATTCTTTTCATATTCTTAATAAATGATTGTTCAATAAACGCGTAAGAAAATATATTATTGTATATTTATGTTTGATTTCGAAAAAAGTTTGCAAATATAATAATTATTTAATTATCAATCTAGAATATCCTGACGTTTCTTCACTTTGAGAATTTTTAATTGTCACATTATATACATATATACCTGCTCCTAATTTAACTCCGCCATCCGACTTGCCGTCCCATCTTATAGGATCTATTCTTGCTGTTGTTCCATAACGACGTTCTGTTATAGTTTTAACGAGCTGTCCCATAACGTCATATATTTTTATAACTATATCTATCTCATTATCTTTTTGATTATGTTCAAAGGTAAAGTTTGTATTATCATTCATCGGATTTGGATAGTTAGTTATGTTTTCTATATTGATAACCTTACCTTTTACAACCTCAAAACGAATTGATGCCACACTTGAGTTATTATAGATATCCCATACCTTGAATGTTAATGTATGTTCGCCTTCATTCAAGTCGTAAAACTTATACGATAAAATACCGTATTCATCTTTCGACAGAGGTGCATCATAGAATTGGTTAAGTGTATACACTTTATTTGTAGCCCCAGAAAGTGTTGCTGTTACATCATGACCGATACCTGCTCCCGAAGTATTGATACCATTTTCATCTTTGATATATGCCAAAAGAAGTGGGTTCTCGTTCGTCATGGAACCGTCAACAAATCTTTCATCATCAATAAACAATCTAATTTCGGGCTCATCCTCATCTATTTCAGCACTTTCATTCAAACCACCAACAATTATGTTAGAATATGAACCTCGAGCATCAGTATTATCACTATATGCATACAACCCTACCATGCCTTTTCCATAACTATAGTTAATATCTTTAGGCAAAGTGAATGTCACAGTAAACATCCCGTCTTTAACTTCTGCCTTACCTGAATATATCACACTGTTTTTCAGTTTAAACGAAATCACATCCGTCTCATTGCCTTTAGTATAATACGTTACATCTTTATCATAAACATTGACATGCAATATTCCATTAAAATCAGACATATGTGTCCCGAACACATCATTAACAACGCCTGTCATACTTATTTCCTGCAATGCTCTCAATGTGTCGACTGTATTTATGTCATGACCATTTATGGATGTTAATTCTATTGTATTTTTCGGATAATTCATTCGCAAAGCTGGATCACCAAAATACACATACGCCTTAGAATTGTCATCTCCGACCTGTTTAGCATGAACATAAACATCACCCATTGTGATAAACTCGCCACCTTCCATATCGAACAGATGTTCGTAAAGCAATTCCATCAGTTCATAATTTGGTGGAGCGAAAGTCACTCTTGCAGTAGTCATCATTGCAATTGCCCCACCATAATGATTGAGGAATACATACTCACCTGCAGATGTTCTCGTATGATCATCGAAACGGCTAAACTCACATGATGCAGTTATCATGAGGTGAAGTTTAGGAGAATTGCGCCATGAGAAAATATCTTCATTAGTCAATATTCTTTCAGCAGCCCAACCTACTTCACCGGCATGTCCTATATAATTGATGACAGATGCACCTAGCTCCACGCGATTTGTTATAGCGGCATTACATTCTGGAGCACGCTGTCCGCTTGATGTAGCTATTTGAGGATATGCATCAAGATATATCTTATCTATATCAACATCTTCTCCTCCATTATTTCTTATGATTTTTTCCAAACGCTCAGCATGGTTAGCATAATAAGTATCATCATCATCTGCTATGAATGTTATATTCTTACGCCATTGTCCAGCACTTTCATCATTGATACTTATATATTGTTCAATCTTATCAATCATGGCTGACGCATCTTCCTGCGTTGTCACTGGTATTCTTCCAACAGCCAAATCAATGACCGATGTGTTATCCATCTTTCCTTCATAATCATCAAGACATACAAAATAATCATCAGTCACGACACAAGCTGAAGAGCAAGATACTTTTGATTCAAAAGATGGCACAAAGCAAACATTACCACTTTTATTTCTATAATCATAAGAGGCATCACCGAAAAGTAACACATATCTCAACCTCTTATTAGATTTTTTGTATATCATCCTAACGTAATCACGAATAGCCGTAATATCTTGTGCACCGCATGAAAACTCATTATAAATCAGCTGCGGCGTTACAATCTCAATCTTGAGGTCATCTATACGCGAATGTATTTCTTTAAGACGTTCCGATTGTGTATAAAAATCAGGATGTGTTATTATAAGATAATCGAAGTCATATTTTGAATGGAGGTTCTGATTGTTCACTGTCGAAACGAAGCTGACACTATTGTAATTATTTCCGTCGAAAGCAATAAACTCATTCTGATTTGAACCCATTGTTACAAAAGACGCTGTATTTGAAGAAAACTGCAGCTTCATATTCTTTGGATTAGTTGGTTCTGTAACATCCCACACCTGCAGATTTTTGCTGGCATTTGCTATTTCGTAACGATATTTTTTATCACTATTGAAACATTCAGGATTTCTGAAAAGCATTGTATTTCCTGTAAACTTAAGTTCTCTCCACGCATTGACACTGATATAGTCGAGCCATGCTGTTGAGTTTGATGCAGTCCTAGAATACGACAAATTAATTGTCACTACATCACTATTCGAGGCGAACTTCACATTACCTGTCTGTAGCATATTGGCATACAATGCATCATCAGCGTTCTTACTTGATATAAGCTTATATATTGTGTTTCCATTGGCCTTATAAGTAAACTCAGACCTAGAAAAATTTCTTGATGCCACTTCTGAATACAGATTACACTTCTTTTCTTTTATTAAATTTGGGAAAGTAAATACGTATGACTTTGACAACATAGCATCGAATTTGTCACCATACCATGTCGCACCCATATTATTAAGATTATAAAGGTCCTCTTCTACTATTTGAAAATCAAGAAATGAGTTAACAACAACATCCGGAGTTCCTGCAATAGACTCTGCTTCTTCTATTCTTTTTCCTTTACCTAAATCTGCAGTAAAGAAAACATATGAATAATCAGAATAAGGATTTGTCACTTTTTCATAAATACCATTAACATTTTTTATAGTAACCGGACCTCTGCCATAGAAAATGATATAGTCTTCAGAATCGAAAGAGCCATCACTTTCACCACTCACATATATCGGAATCTCAACCAAATCATCATGACGTTTTTCATTATTCATCGCAGGCAATATACCTCCTCCATTGTGATATAATCTTATATTCTTTGGATTTATAGAAGCAACAGGAACACCCATTGACGACAATTCAGAATAAGTAATCTTATGTAATCCTGTTGATGTAAGCGACATCATATACCATTTACCCGATGCAAGCACTGAGTTTTCTGCAAAATTATATGTTCTATCCTTACGAACATTTTTCAAGGAATAATGCACGTCACAAGAAACAAGACGCATCGCGACATTTTCCTCAAGGAAAAAAGGATTTATTTCGAAACACAGACTATGATTGTCGCGAGACGACTTTATAAAGTGATTAAAAACAGGTTTTTCATTAGTTATTTCTTGCAGAAGAAGAAGTTCATTTTCTGGAATCCTTTCATAGGTGATATTTTCCACATAATAATCGACATCAACCTCATCGGAATATATTGGGAACGTATGTAAATATAAAGGATTTTCACCATCAAAACTTAAAATATGGGAAGCATTATCGAATGCCACATATTCTATCGCTTTATCGTTAACAAAAGTTTTTTCCACACCTTTCCATACGATATTGACCGAAAACTTATCATAAGATTGAGCCTTTGAAATAAAAGGATTCAAACACAAAATCAGCAAGAAGACGTATAACTTTATATTACAAGCACTTATATTCATTTTTCTCATTTAAAAACTATTTTGCAAATATATCAAAAGCTAAACGAAATTACTAGTTATTTATTATCAAAAACACGATTAAAATTATATATATTCTACAAATAATTCAAAAAAAATCCGTATAATTGCAAACTGAAAATTTATGTTTTTTCACGACTAAACAATATTGCAAAATATTTTCAGTTTAAGTAGATAGTTAAAAATTAAAATAATGCGTAAAGGAATTAGTATTAAATCATTACTGACAACATTATTCGTTGGTTTTCTATTAGTATCATGTACAAGCACTAATCAACAGCCATCATCACGTACAACAGGCTGGAACTATAACGATGCTACAAATGGAGGATTCTACATCTCCGACTCTCACGAACAAATCACAGGACCAGGACTTGTTGCCATAGAAGGCGGTACATTCACAATGGGCGCTACCATGGAAAGCGTGCACTACGAATGGAACAACAACCCAAGAAAAGTCACAGTATCTTCTTTCTACATGGACCAAACCGAAGTCAGCAACTTAGATTATCTTGAATATATCAATTGGTTAAGCAGAGTGTACAAAGACTATCCTGAAGTCGTAAAAAATGCTCTTCCTGACACTTTAGTATGGCGCAAGTCATTGTCATACAACGAACCAATGGTAGAGATTTACTTCCGTCACCCTTCTTACAGAGACTATCCTGTAGTGGGCGTAAGCTGGAGACAAGCTAACGACTACGCTTTATGGCGTTCAGACAGAGTCAACGAAAAGATATTAATCGACGCTGGCGTTTTATCATACAATAACAACCAAACCAAAGACAACCACTTCAGCACTGACGCTTATTTAGCCGGACAATATAAAAGTACTGGCAGTTATTCTAACATTTTAAGCACTGAAGGCGGCAACAGCAAAGTAAAAATGGAAGACGGTCTTCTTCTTCCTAAATACAGACTCCCAACAGAAGCTGAATGGGAATATGCAGCTTTAGGTCTTATCGGCAACACTAAAAACGAAAACGTTGCAGAACGCAAAGCCTACCCATGGAACTCTAGCGGTTTAAGAACAAGCGATTCTGATTACAGAGGCTCATTCGTTGCTAACTTCAGAAGAGGCAATGGCGACTATATGGGCGTAGCAGGCAACTTGAACGACGGTGCTACAATCCCTGCACCAGTAGTGTCTTACTGGCCAAACGACTATGGTTTATACAATATGGCAGGTAATGTTTCTGAATGGGTACTCGACGTTTATCGTCCTTTGTCTTCAGAAGATGTCAGCGACTACAACCCATACCGCGGCGATGTTTATAGAAGCGATGTGTTCTCTGCAAACAATTCTGACGAAGAAAGCAAAAACATATACAACACCAACCTCAATGATGGTGACATCACTTCAACCATACAAGAAAGCAACGACTGGAACAACAAGACTGAATCTCCAGAAAAATACACAAGCCAAATGTATGATTACGGAAACACCACTTTGATATCTGACCAAGCTCGTATCTACAAAGGCGGTTCATGGGCCGATGGTCCTTACTACTTAAGTCCTTCTGTAAAAAGATTCATGAATGAAGATGAAAGCTCTTCAACAGTAGGTTTCAGATGCGCCATGAGCAAAATTGGCAGTGCATTAGCAGAATAAATTATTCATTTAATATAATGTAAGCCGTCACAAAAAAAGACGGCTTTTTTTTGGTCTAATCATGAATACCATAGAAAAAATATATCAACTCTATTCACAGAAATATCTCGTCACTACCGACAGCCGAAAAGTGGAACCAGGATGCGTGTTCGTAGCACTTAAAGGCGAACATTTCGATGGCAACGACTTCGCATATCAGGTAGCTGACGACAACATCGCTGCATGTGTCATCGCCGATCGTAAAGACCTTCCTCAACACGAACGTCTTTTTATCGTTGAGGACAGCTTGACAGCTCTTCAAGAACTAGCCAAACTTCATAGAGAGAGATGTAACACTCCTATCATCGGAATCACAGGAACTAATGGCAAAACCACCACAAAGGAATTAGTGGCTTCAGTGTTGGCTCAAAAATATAACATAATATATACACAAGGTAATTTCAACAACCACCTCGGCGTTCCTTTGACATTGCTTCAAATAAAGCCTGATACAGAAATAGCCGTAGTGGAAATGGGCGCAAACCATCCTAAAGAAATAGAGTTGCTATGTTCATTGGCACAACCTAACTTCGGAATAATAACAAACATAGGCAAGGCTCACATAGAAGGATTCGGCAGCTTCGAAGGTGTTGTCAAAACCAAAAACGAATTATACGATTATCTCAGAAATACTAACGGAAAAGTATTCCTAAACAACGATAACCCATTATTGAAAGAATTAGCACACGACTTGACTTCCGTAAGCTACGGAAAAGACGATAATGCCGATTGTAAGGCTTCAGTATTATCTTCAAATCCATACCTCTCAATTTTATGGAACAACAATGAGATTAAAACCAATCTCGTCGGTGATTATAACTTCGAAAATGTGATGGCTGCGATAACACTCGGCTGCTACTTTAATATCGAGCAAGAACTAATAATCAAGGCTTTGGAAAACTACTCTCCTACCAACAACCGCTCGCAATTCATCAAGACAGAAAAAAACGAAGTCGTGATGGATGCTTACAACGCAAACCCTGTAAGCATGACAAACTCCGTCAGAAACTTCAAAAATATAAGTGATGAAAATCACCTATTAATATTAGGTGATATGAAAGAACTTGGAAACGAGTCACTGAACGAACATCAAGAGATATTAAATCTTGTCAAGAAACTTGAATTCAATAATGTCATCCTTGTCGGCAGCGAATTCAATAAAATAGACAGCGGATTCGTCTCTTTCTTAAATGTCGAGGAACTCATCTGTCATATCAACAACAATGAGATTCATGGAAAGAAGATATTGATAAAAGGCTCACATAGCATTCATTTAGAAAAAATCATAAATCTTTTATAGTCATGAGAGATTTCAAGGTAATAGGTTTAATGTCAGGAAGTTCCCTCGACGGTGTTGATATCGCATACGTCAACTTCAGTCACGACAACAAGAAATGGTTCTTTCAGATTGTTGAAGCTGGCACTATCCCTTACACTGACGAATGGAAAGAAAAGCTATCTGGAGCCTTCAACAAAAGCGAGGCTGAGCTGAAAGAACTAGATATAGAATATGGAAAATATTTAGGTACGATAACCAAGAAGTTCATCAAGAAATATGAGTTCGACCCAAAACTCATAGCATCTCACGGACATACCATTTTCCATATGCCTGAAAAAGGATACACCTTACAGATTGGCAACGGTCAGGAGATAGCTGACATCACTGGCATCATGACCATCAACGACTTCAGAACTGAGGACGTGATGAAAGGCGGACAAGGCGCGCCTTTGGTTCCTATTGGCGACAGACATCTCTTCGCTGAGTTTCCAATATGTCTCAACATCGGCGGCATAGCAAATGTTTCTTACGAAAACGACGGACAACGTATTGCGTACGACATCTGCATGGCAAACCAGATGCTTAATTATCTAGCAAACAAACTTGGCTACGACTACGACAACAACGGCAACTTCGCTCGTCAAGGTACTGTCAGCCAAGAGATGTTAAATATTCTTAACGACAATCCTTATTACGACAAAGAAGCTCCTAAATCATTAGGCAGAGAATTCTTTGAAGAACATCAGCATAAAATCATAGACGGTTCTGAATTGTCAGCAAAAGATTTATTAGCTACTGCAACAGAACATATCGCATATCAAATCGTTAGAGCTACAGAACATTTAGAATGTTCAAAGATGCTCATCACTGGCGGAGGCGCAAAAAACAACTACCTCATTGAACGCATAAGAAAGATGAGCAAACACGAAATCGTGATTCCAGACACCATGATTATCGACTATAAAGAAGCTTTGATTTTTGCTTTCTTGGGAGCATTGAAGACGGAAGGTAGAATCAATGTGCTGTCATCGGTAACAGGAGCATCATCCGACAGTTCTAGTGGTAATGTTTGCTTACCACAGCGATAAGATATTTTTAAAGATAAATAATTAAAAAAAATAACAAGACATGAATTTATTAAACATCCTCATTCAAGCAACGAACGTAGCTGTCGCTTCACCAGAAGCAGAAGAAATAAGATTATCATTATGGGAACTTGCCAAAGAAGGCGGCTGGATTATGGTTGTACTCGCCATCTTCTCCATAATAGCAGTATATATCTTCAGCGAGAGATTCATCACCATCAACAAAGCATCTAAGAGAGATGACAACTTTATGAATGTCATTCGCGAATGTATGATTGAAGGCAAATTGGAAGAAGCCAAAGATTTATGCAGACAAACCGACACACCTATTTCTAGAATGATTGAAAAAGGAATCTCACGTATAGGCAAGCCGCTCAACGACATACAGACAGCGATAGAAAACGTAGGTAATTTGGAAGTCAGCAAATTGGAAAAAGGCGTTGCCTTGATAGGCATGATATCAGGCGCAGCACCTATGCTCGGTTTCCTCGGCACAGTGACAGGTATGATACGTGCGTTCTACGATATGTCGATGGCTGGTAACAATATCGACATCGAATTACTTTCAGCAGGTATTTATGAAGCTATGGTCACTACAGTAGGAGGTTTGTTTGTCGGTATCCTTGCTTATATCTTCTACAACGTCATCGTTTCTAAGATTGACAAAGTCGTCAACCTACTCGAAAGCAAGAGCATAGAATTCATGGATGTATTAAATGAACCAGTTTGAGTCAATTCATAATTCATAATTCATAATGCATAATGCATAATGCATAATTTAGAATGAAGAACGGAAAAACTCCCAATTCCTAATTAAAAAAGTATATGGCAATAAAATCTAGAAATAAAAGAAAGATTGACTTCAATTCGTCATCTATGTCGGATTTGGTTTTTCTCTTGTTGATTTTCTTCATGTTGACATCAACATTAGTTGCGCCAAATGCGATAAAGCTACTGCTTCCATCGAGCAACAGCAAAACGATGTCGAAGCAGACCATCACAGTTTATGTAGATGATAACAATCAATATTACGTTGGAGAAAAAGCCGTCGATGAATCAGATTTGCAGAAGGAGATTTTCATTGGATTAGCAGATCAGCTTGAAGGAACAGTAGTGATTCGTTCCGACAAAAGCGTCGCTGTTCAATATATCGTAAACATCATTGACGCTGTCAACGAAATCAACAAAGAGACTGATAATAAACATAAAGTTTTGTTAGCTACATCAAATAAGAAATGACAAACAAAGACAAGCATAAGTTATTTGGAATTTTAGCCACTGTTGCATTTCATGCGATAGCTGTTGTCCTACTTTTCAATTTATGTTTCAGGACGCCACTGCCATTACCCGGCGAAGCTGGCGTTGAAGTCAATTTAGGAATGTATGCTGAAGCAATAAGTCTACAAGACAACATGACTACAAGTCAACAAGTCGAAGAGACCGAAAGTCAACAAGTTGAAGAGACTACAAATGATGATGTTGAAGAAGAGATTCTGAGTGAAGACGAGAATATCCCTTCGATAGAAGAAGTTGAGGAGACTGAAGAAGTTGAAGAAATTGTTGAGGAAGTTGTAGAAGAAAAGCCTGTGGTGAACCAAAGAGCATTGTTCCAAGTTAATAAGAAGAAACAAGAGACACCGTCAGAAGGCAGTAGCAATGAAGTTGTCGGCGAGCAAGGCAGTCCTAATGGATTGAAAGACATTGAAAGATATGTTGGTCATGGTGGCAGCGGCGACGGTCCATCTTACGATTTAGGCGGTCGTGGAGCTAAAAGCATCTCATCACCAAGCAAAGACATCAGCGAAGAAGCTACTATCGTCGTTGATATCTGGGTCGACAAAGAAGGACGCGTGCAGAGAGCCGAGATAGGAAAAGGCACAACAACTACCAATCCAGAGATGCGTACATCAGCACTGCAAGCCGCAAGGAATTCAGTCTTCGTCAAAGACGACAAAGCAGCAGACTTACAAAAAGGAACCATAACATATAACTTTATTATCAGACAATAAAAACAAAAACAACATGAATTATAGTGAAACTCTAAACTGGATGTTCAACAAGTTACCTATGTATCAACGCATTGGAGCATCCGCATACAAAGCCGACCTTAACACAACAATCAACATCATAAACTATCTCGACAATCCTCAGGATTCATTCAAGTCGATACATATCGCTGGCACCAATGGAAAAGGAAGCACCTCACACTCATTGGCATCAGTGTTCCAAGAAGCTGGATACAAGACAGGTCTCTACACCTCGCCTCACCTTCGTGACTTCAGAGAACGCATACGTATCAACGGTGAGATGATTCCAGAAAACGAAGTAGTAGACTTCATCGAAAAACATAAAGATAAACTTGAAGAGTTAGAACTCTCTTTCTTTGAGATGACAGTGGCTATGGCATTCGATTATTTCAGAAAAGAGAAAGTCAATATCGCTATCATCGAAGTAGGAATGGGCGGACGCCTCGACTCTACCAATGTCATCAAGCCTGAGTTATGTGTCATCACCAACATCTCATTAGACCATGTGAAGTTCTTAGGCGAAAACGAAGAACAGATAGCTGCAGAGAAAGCAGGCATCATCAAGCCTGAGATTCCTGTCGTAATCGGAGAGACACAAGAAGGCAGCAAAGACGTTTTCATCAAGACTGCCAAAGAAAAGAACAGTCCAATCTTCTTTGCCGACAAGATTATGGATTGCAGAAAAGACAACACCTACTCTCTCGACTATCAACAATTCGACATATATAAAAACAATGAGTCATATCTCAAAGAGCTTAAATATCCATTGTTAGGTAACTATCAGAAGAAAAACCTCGCCACAGTGATATGTGCGTTAGATATTTTAAGAGACTCATTCAAGATTGAAGAAAGACACATTATCAACGGATTAGCTAATGTGATAAAAAACACCAGCCTGATGGGAAGATGGCAAGTCATTAACAGAAACCCTCTGGCTATAGCAGATACCGGACATAATGTCGCTGGCATCAATGAAGTGAACAGACAATTGGCAGAGACGAAATATAACAAACTGCATTTTGTTTTGAGTGTCGTCAACGACAAAGACATCGACGGTATTTTGCAGTTACTACCTAAAGAAGCAGAATATTATTTCTGCAAAGCCGACATTCCAAGAGGATTAAGCGCAGACATATTATTCGAGAAAGCCACCAACAGCGGACTCAAAGGAAAAGTCTACGAATCGGTACGCAATGCTTATTCCTCAGCATTAGCTAATGCAGCAGAAGGCGATTTGGTATTTGTCGGCGGCAGCAACTTTACAGTGGCAGAAGTTGTTTAAATATTTGGAAAAAATTATATTTTTGTAAAAAAATTGAAGATAGTGCGCAGACTTTTTGTAAATATCATTTTGTTATGTTTCATGATTACGACTTTCGTATCATGTTCCATCAGGAAATACGTACCTGAAAATGAAATGATATTGAAAAGCAATGTAGTAGAGATACATTCTGAAGACGTTGCGTTCACTAAATCTGACATATCTCCATATATAGTACAATCGTCCAATCCAAAGATTCTGGGACTTATGCCCCTCACTTGGGTTTATTATTTGACGGAAAATAAAAACAGCAAGCTGTTTAATTGGATTAACAAGACTATAGGAGAAAAACCTGTTTATTTCAATAATGAAATGAAAGAAAACTCTGTCGTTCAGATTAGTCAATATCTGGACGACATCGGTTATTTCAATTCTGGTATTTCAACAGAGATAAAAAACAGAAATGGCATCTCTAAAGTATATTATGGAATATACCCAGCAAAGCCATATATCGTTGATGTTGTCACGTATAAAATTGCCGACAGCAGCATTTTCAGATATGTCATGGAGATAGAAGAGACATTGCCAGTAAGGAAAGGTGAGATTTACAATGCTTTTGACTTAGATGATGAACGCGATATGATAAGCGAACATCTCAAAAACAACGGCTACTTCTATTTCACCAAAGACTATATCTTTATGGAAGTCGATACAAATTTCAATGACAAGAAAGCTAACGTAAACATAAGGATAGATAATGTAATAGAACCTTCCACACAAAAAACAATAAATCATAAGCAGTACCAAATCAATAACATTTACATATATCCAACTGGTGCTTTGTTAAACGACATCAAAATAGACACTACGCTATATACCTTTGAACTTAACAAACACTTTGGAGATGAGACTTACCATTTCATCTATAATGAAGACCCTAAAATAAGATATAAGGCTTTCGACAATATCATTCAGATACAGACTGGCAGTCTATATAACTTACAACAAGTAACTCAGACTTACAAGGCACTCAACAATTTAAAGATATACAATCTTACCAATATAGAGTTTGAACCTGTTAAGAATGAAAATGACAGCATCAATCTGTTAAATTGCAACATTGTTTTAAATAGAACAAAAGTCAACTATTATAGTTTACAGTTAGAAGGAACAAACTCAGGAGGTGATTTAGGTATATTAGGCAGTTTCACATATCGTAACAAAAATATTTTTAAAGGCTCAGAGATTTTCAACATCACTCTTAAAGCAGGTACGCAAGCACAATCGGTTCTCGATAATGACGGAAACACTAGTCTCTTCAACACCAGAGAATTCGGTTTCGATGCAAGTCTCTTCTTCCCTAAATTCCTCAGTCCTATCAAACTAAAAAACTTCACCAAGGAATACCAGCCAAGAACGACTTTAGCTATAGGTTTTAACTTCCAGGCAAGACCTATTTACACACGACAGATTTCTGTTCTTTCATTCGGTTATAACTGGATGAAAAACAAATATGAACAACACATTCTGACACCATTGACGCTCAACAGCGTTAAAGTCGACCCAACACCGTCGTTCGAAGCCATCCTCCAGCAAGAGACAAACCAACGTATCAAAGACCAATATACAAGCCACTTGATTTTAGGTCTCGACTACACATATATCTTCAACAACCAGAACATCAGACTTACAAAAGACTTCTTCTATTTCAAGGCTAATGTACAGTCAAGTGGTAACTTATTGTCACTCTTCAACAATACTGCTGCGATAAGGACTGTCGACAACTATCATGAGATTTACGGCATCAGATACGCACAATATATACGTTTTGCTTTTGACTTCAGATATTTCAAATATGTGTACGGCGAGAATCAGATAGCCACACGTCTTATGATGGGAGCAGGAATACCATACGGCAACTCCAACGACATGCCATTTGAAAAGAGCTTCTATGCAGGTGGTTCTAACAGCATGAGAGGCTGGCAGTTCCGTGAGTTAGGTCCAGGAACATTCAACAACCCTAACAACCTCAACATAGAACGTATCGGTGACATACAGTTAGAGTTCAACCTAGAATATCGTTTCCCTGTTTACAGATTTATCAAGGGTGCTATCTTCACTGATATCGGTAACATCTGGACTATGAAAGAAAACGAGACATTCGTAGGCGGTCAATTCAAGTTCGACACATTCTACAAGCAACTTGCCGCTGATGCCGGTCTTGGCATACGCCTCGACTTCTCATTCTTCGTAGTACGTGTCGATGCAGCAGCTCCTATAGTAAACCCTGCATATCCTGAAGGCGACAGATGGAGAATCAGTAAGTTACGATTTACAGACTTCATACTTAACTTCGGTATCGGTTATCCATTCTAATAATTTGCCATGGATAGAAGTACCTTATTCAATATATTGGTAAATAATTTTGGCTTCACTCCTACCGAAGACCAAGCCAAGGTGTTGTATCATTTATCCGCTTTTATCCTAACAGAAAAAGAAAGACCACTCTATTTGTTAAGAGGTTATGCCGGTACTGGAAAGACCACTTTAGTCTCTACTTTAGTAAAGACACTGCCAAGCATAGGGATGCGATATCAACTGCTTGCGCCTACTGGACGAGCTGCCAAGGTGATGAGCACCTACACAGGAAAGACAGCCTACACCCTACATAAAAGACTATATCGTTTTCAAGCCATTGCCAACGGAGAACTACGTATGACACGTGCTGAGAACAAAGCCAAAGACACAGTGTTTATCGTCGACGAAAGCTCTATGATTTCCGACCAAGGCGACGGATATTCTTGGTCAAGGTCATTGTTAGACGACTTAATAGAATACGTCTTCAGCGGCAGCTGTTGTAAGCTACTGCTCATCGGAGATTCTGCACAGCTGCCGCCAGTGGGTCTCGACATCTCCCCTGCCATGGACTTCAACATCCTAAGAAACAGCTTCGACCTCACTATGGCGACATACGAGATGAAAGAAGTGATGCGTCAGGCATTAGACTCCGGGATATTGCATAACGCCACAGAAATCAGGAATTTGATATCAACCAACAGCCAACAGCTAACAGCCAACAGCCAATATAGTCTTCCTATATTAGATATAAACAACTTCTCAGATATCGTCAAGATTGACCCGATGTCGTTTGAGGAATTATTGTGGGAAAGTTTCGGTGACAAGAGAAGCAACAACGAAGCTGTTGTTATCTGCCGTTCCAACAAGAGAGCCAATATGTTCAACCAAGCCATCAGAAGCAGAGTGCTGCAAGAAGAAGGCGAACTCTCCACCGGCGACAAACTCATGATTGTGAAGAATAACTATTATTGGAGTCAACAAGACAACAAGACAACAAGACAACAAGAAGCTCAACAATCAAATGCTCATAGCTCACAACTCATAGCTCAAGGCCAGATAAGCTTCCTCGCCAATGGCGACATGATAGAAATCACGAGAATCAACAAGTTCGAGGAGATGTACGGATTTCATTTCGCTGATGTCGACATACAGCTGATGGATTATGAAGACGCGCCTACGCTTTCTGTCAAGATTATAATGGAGACATTATACAGCGACTCCCCTGCCCTGACCAACGAAGAATCGAAGAGACTTTACCAAGCAGTTGAAGAAGACTACATGGACATACCAAGAGCAGCAGACCGACGCAAGGCAATGAAAGAAAATCCATATTACAATGCCTTGCAGGTGAAGTTCGGTTACGCCCTGACATGTCACAAGACACAAGGCGGACAGTGGAACAATGTCTTCGTGGAAGCGCCATATCTTCCCGATGAGACTACCCTAGAACACAGCGACCTCCGCTGGCTCTACACCGCCATGACCCGCGCCAAAGAAAAGGTATATCTGGTTAATTTCAAGGAAGAGTGGTTTTATTAAAAACTCAGAATCTCAGAAACTCAGAATCTCAGAAACTTTAATAAATAGACGCATACACAAGGTCTGTTGTCCGTTGACAATATTAGACGCATCAACGACATATTGTTTATTTTTCATTGTGTCGTGTGATACGTCTCTACCTTCGACCTCCGTAGAGACGTATCACGAATATGGTTTGATGATTCCTGTTAAAAAATGACGTAACATTTTTAAACCATATTCTGATGCGTCTCATTCACAAATATTTTAATCCGTTGTCTGTTGTCCGTTGGCAATAACAGACGCATCAACGACATATTGTTTATTTTTCCTTGTGTCGTGTGAGAAGTCTCTACATTTTTAACATTTTTTAACTTTTTTATTTGGGAATGAAATGTTAATTTTGCAGAAGAATCAAATATCAAAAAAATGTCAGACCTTTATAATAATACGTACCGTATTCCGTCAACGCGTGCACAATGGCATGACTACAACGGAGGATATTATTTCATTACAATTTGCACGGACAAAAGAGAACACTTTTTTGGAGAAATTTCAAGTGGAAAAATCTCAATGTCTGAATTAGGAGTTTACACTGAATCATATATTGATTATCTCAATTCAAAATACGATGACTTTAAGATACTATCGCATGTAATAATGCCCAATCACGTTCATCTTATTATTAGAGTGACATATCGTAATAAAAATAAAGAAAATCAAACAGATAACAACAACATTGAGGTAAATAAAATGATGAAGGACATTTCCAAACAATGTGGACGCCTTTCATACATAATTAGTATTTTCAAAAGATCCGTTAGTAATTTCGCCAAAAAGAATAAAATATATTTTGCTTGGCAAACAAGATTTCACGACAGAATCATCAGAAATTATAATGAATTTATTGAAATTCACAATTACATACAAAACAATATTTCCAATTGGAAAGAAGATGAATATCAATAATTCATCGTAGAGACGTATCACGAATATGGTTTGTAGATTCCTGTTAAAAAATGACGTAACATTTCTAAACCATATTCTGATGCGTCTCAAACACGAATATTATAAACCGTTGTCCGTTGTCTTAAATTAGGCGCATCAACGACATATTGTTTATTTTTCATTGTGTCGTGTGATACGTCTCTACCTTCGACCACCGTAGAGACGTATCACGAATATGGTTTGTAGATTCCTGTTAAAAAATGACGTAACATTTCTAAACCATATTCTGATGCGTCTCAAACACGAATATTTTAATCCGTTGTCTGTTGTCCGTTGGCAATAACAGACGCATCAACGACATATTGTTTATTTTTCCTTGTGTCGTGTGATACGTCTCTACATTTTTAACATTTTTTAACTTTTTTATTTGGAAATGAAATGTTAATTTTGCGGAAGAATTTTGAACTAACATTTATGAATAAAAGTATCAATAATAATAGATACATACATCTTTAAATACATACTATTTTAATTTAATTAAATAAAAACCAATTTTTTTAGAACCATGTCAAGCAATACAGAAATTAAATTATTTGAAAGCAAGAAAGTAAGAACACTTTGGGATAGAGAGACAGAGGAATGGTATTTTTCCGTCGTTGATATAGTTGATGTTCTGACAGATAGTGTCAATCCTAATAATTATTGGAAAGTTTTAAAAAACCGTCTCAAGAAAGAAGGAAGTCAGTTGGTTACAAATTGTAACCAACTGAAAATGCCATCGTCTGATGGAAAAAAATATAAAACAGATTGTATGAATATTGAACAAGTATTCAGATTAATTCAATCAATACCATCACCCAAAGCTGAACCTTTTAAAATGTGGATGTCACATATCGCCAAAGAAAGAATTGATGAAATCCAGGACCCTGAGTTAACCATAAATAGAGCAATGGTTGAATACAAAGCGTTAGGATATTCTGACAACTGGATAAACCAACGATTGAAAAGCATTGAGATAAGGAAAGAACTTACTGATGAATGGAAAAAACATGGATTAAAAGAAGGTATTCAATTCGCAACATTGACTGACGTTATATATAAAACTTGGTCTGGAAAAACTGCAAAGGAATACAAAGAATTCAAAGGATTGAAGAAAGAAAATTTGCGAGATAATATGACAAATAAAGAACTTGTTCTAAATATGCTTGCTGAACTTTCTACAAAAGAAATATCAGAAACAAACAATCCGAATAATTTTAATGACCATATTAAAAATGCCATAGATGGTGGTACCATTGCAAAAAATGCAAGAATAGAATTAGAACAAAAAACTGGAACTGCTGTAATTAGTCCATTGAATGCAAAAGATACAATCATTTGCGTTGAAAACAAAGATAACAACTGAAAACTGAGGACTTGAGGATTTGAGGATCTGAGGAAAACCCTTATACCCTTAATTCCTCATACCCTCATACCCTTAGTTCCTCATACCCTTAGTTCCTATTTTTTTGTGTCGTGTGATACGTCTCTACCTCCAACCATCGTAGAGACGTATCACGAATATGGTTTGTAGATTCCTGTTAAAAAATGACGTAACATTTTTAAACCATATTCTGATGCGTCTCAAACACGAATATTTTAATCTGTTGTCCGTTGTCAGTTGACAATAACAGACGCATCAATGAAGTGACCCCAAAAGTTTGGACAAAAAACTTTTGGGGTCACTTCACAATATAATATCGTTGACGCGTTTTTGATTAAATCATTTTTTATATTCTTTCCTCAGTTTTTTCAATCCATTCAAAACATCTTTATTAACAGTCTTATTTTCTTTAATATTTAAAGGATAGCATACATATTTTGATGTTAATTCTGCTATTTCTTTTGATTTAGGATTATTATCATATTCCCATTCCCAATAGCAGTTATTATCCATAAATTGGTTTACACATGATTCGGCCGCTGACATATCTTTGTTTAACAATGCACTGAGCGTCTGTCTCAGTGTAGACAACGCACCATGATTTACACTTGATTGCGTATGTTTCTGAACAATATGCCATTTAGCTCTACCAAACATATCTTTACTTATTCCAAAATACAAAGCATAATAAGTTTCTCCATTTATTACATCTTTTTGTATTTTATTAATTTCATCTGTTGTTAATGGTAAACTTGAAAGAATATTATTGATACATGATTCTTTAAACCACCAACGATAAACACCAGGAGATTTTTTTAAAACATTTTTTATTCCACTATTTTTATTATTAAGTTTATCTCTTAAATCACTGACTTTATCCAAGTTTTGCATTGTCATTATATTATTATTTTATTTGTGATATTATAATCTAATTTCTGAAGTATATAGCCAATACCTTTGCAACCAGAGTATGGATAAACTACATTTTTAAAATCTTCATCTATAAGATATTTATGGTAGTTATTTCCAGCAAAAATATAGAATGTGTCATTCTGCAAATCGAAATTATTTAACATTTGTTGTTTTACTGTTTCGCTCCAATTTTTCAAATTAGCAACATTTTTACCAACCAATGTCACATTGTAATATGAGACAGGAGTTTGAGGATTTAGCAAATGGTGCTGTGCAGACAATATGTATATTTCATCTACTTTTAAGATATCTTTTGCATAACGCCATGCCTTTTTAAACAAAGGACTTGTATATAAAGCCTCTGCCTTTACAGGACGAATCTTACTATCCTCATTTTTCTGAGAAGTACAGGATATTAAAGCTATTCTTTTCATATTTATTGAGTTTAGTATAATTTTTCATAATTCTATAACAGGACGAATTGACACACCATATGAACGTTCATATATGTTACAACCCACTTCAAAGTCATCAAAAAACAAATGATAAGCATAAAGATAGCTTTCATAAATATGGCTTCCGTCAGATATAGAACACCAATAAAAACTTCTGTCGCAACTTCCGCTAGTGAATGTATTATCCCTCCACACTCCTGTTTCTGGAATAAAGATACTATTGCCATTTACTCCTGTTACCTTATATCCTTTAACATTGTTTTGCTTTGTCCATTCCCAATCGCAGTTATCAATAAGTTCCTGCATCTCATCTTTTGTAGGCATTCTCCAGCCTTCTCCCCAGTTGGCTGCAGCCACATCGTATTGAACATTACCGCTGATGTCATCTATATTTTTACCGTATGTCAAGCTATTTGCTTGTGTATATTCATCTTTTGGTTTTGTCTCGCCCCAAGCGAAATAACTACCGCTTTTTTCTGGAGATGAGGCTCCAACATTACATGTAGCCCATTTCAATCCAGAAGGCAATCCAAGGTCAACCCATTCGTGACCATTCTCAGTACCAGTACTCTGAGCACTCAAAGACATGTTTAATCCGAGTAAACAGCCGAGTGTTATTAATAATATTGATATTTTTTTCATGATGATTTCTTTTTTAAGGTCAACAGACAACGGTCAACTGTCAACTGTCCTGGGTATGCTCTAATGTGGACAAAGTCTGTTGTCCGTTGTCTGTTGACTGTTGTCTTTACTTCATATAAACTACTTTTTCTCTATGCATCATATTTCCGTTGACATACATATTAATAATATATATGCCTGTTGGAGCGTCTGATTTTGGTTGCCATTCGTATTTGTATTCGCCACGGCTTTGTGTGCCGAATGAAATATTAGCTACTTCTTGTCCCATGACATTAGTGATGCTCAACCGTACTTCGCCTTCGTTAGAGCCTATTATGTATGGTATTGTAATGCTATTATTGAATGGGTTTGGATAAGCTGCATTGAGGAAGAACATTTCATTGTTTTCAACACTCAATGTCTCTTCAATAGCGAGCACGTTTGCACCTGATGCATCTGCGAGAATCATATCGTCTAAGTCAGCAACGCCGTTTATTCTCAAGATAGCATGTTTTCCTGGGGCAAGCTCAGCTCCGCTTAGGCTGTATGCCATAAACATATATCTTCCGTCATTAACGAACTGTCCCACTTGTTCAAAATCATCCATTGCCATGAGAGGCTCAATGATATCGCTATCGTTACAGTTGAAATACACTTGGACACCTGCGAGTTCCACTGGAGTGTCAACATATAATATTCCATCAACTATAGAATATTTAGCAGTAGCATCAGAAGTGTTTTCTACATTCGATTTTCCTGCGACAATGATATTGATAATTCTAACGATGTCCATAACATCGATTTCTCCATCACCGTTCACGTCAGCAGCACCAAATACGAAAGGTTGAGGAATGTCACCTGTAATATAAGAAACTACAGTAACGATATCAGCCACGTCAACTTTCAAGCTACCGTTAGCGTCGCCAGGCTGAGCTGTGAGTGGCACTGTTGAAACATTTCTTGAAGCCTCGCTCTCAGTGAGGTTGGTTCGCAATGTCTTATAATAATAGTAATAACGCTCTCCAGGAACAACATCAAAGTCGGTGAATGTTGTATCTGTAATCATTTCCTTATTGATGAGGATAGTATCAGTATTGCCTCTTTCATTTTTCTGGTAACGATACATATTCCAGCCGAGGTGGTCATTGAAATAAGTAGAGTCATTTTCCCATTTCAATTCAACCTTACCGATGCCTGGTGTTGCTTCGAATCCAGTACTCATTGAACCAGCAGCAGATACAGGTACATTGAAACGCATATTTTCGTAAGGAATTTCAAAGAACTCATCATCTCTTGCATTAGCTACATAGATACGATTGATACCATCTGTCACCATTGAAGCATCCAAGTCTAAATATACGGTATAAATTGTGCTGTCCTCACTCCAGCTGCCATCTGATGCTATAGCGTTCTGAGTATAAGGAGGACGAACGCCCATCGCAACAAATGGAGCTATAGATGTATCCATAGCACGGTTGAAATAAACTTCAAATTTATGACGGCCCACGCCGAGAGGAACAACTTCCTCAAATTCATCTTGAGCGTCTTTGTCATTGACGAGAACCTTCCAAACGATGCCATGTGCAAATGCTGAAGGACGACGCTCGGCTGTACCTTCAAGATAATCCACCATAGATTGACTACCAGAAGTTTCTATATCGTAAATACGATTACTAATTATTTTATCTTTAGAAGATCCAAGATAAGTTCCATTTAAAGGAATTGACTTAATATTATCGGTTATACGCCCTAACTCATAATCATATTGAATTATATCATTACCAAATACACGCACACAACTATTACCAATAAAATTCCCTAACCATCTACAATCCCACTCATCCATTAGAAAACCAGTCGGTTCATTATTATAAATTTTTCTACTATTTTTAATAAAATTATTACTTGGTTTAAGTGCGGTCGCTGGTAAACGATATGATCCATCACCATAATTACCGACAACTCCTATTTGAGAACCATTTCCATTTAACTCATTATATATAACATTTGAATTTAAAATACTCAAAAAACCTGACATTTGATAACTATATCTAATTATTGTGTTATCTATTACTGCGGATATCTGCCATGATACTGTAATATTTTCATAATCCGCATCCGCAATATAATTATACAAAGAATCTCCAGAAGAGTAACAATAATAATAGGAAGCACCTGTAGTACTGCCCAAATAAGCATATTCAATAATACAATGCGATAATGTATCAAATGTATTTAAAGTAAAGGTATACCCTGAAGTTCCTAATTCTGTCTTTGTAAAAATTATCTTTTTATCATGTTCCCCTTTAGCAATTATTTTACCATTATTAATTAATTTTGCATTATCTTTAAATTTTATTGTTGTCCCTGGTAAAATTGTTAAAGTCACACCTTGGGATATACCCAAGGATTGTGTTACAATATAATGCACATCTGGATAAAGCGTTGTATTTTCTGTTATCAATCCTTTTAATTCAACGCCGTTTTCCACTTGTATTGTAAATGGATAAGATAAAATTTCTTCTGCATTAGGACATGTTGCTTTCAAGACTAATTTTATATAACGTCCGTCAACAACATCGTCTGCTATTTTTAACTTCACTGGGTTAACAGCCTTGCTCTTTGCGTATGCAGAAAGATTATTTCCGAAGTCAATATTATCGTTTTCAATAAATTCAATGGTTCTGTCATCTTCATATTCATCAAATTCCAACCAATATGTAATATCTTCAGCTGCTCCCCAAGTTGTGCGCAATGTAGGATAGAAATACATTGTCTCACCAGCATCAGGGCGTCTGTCATTGTCACCCTCTTCATCTGTCAGTTGGTAAGTAACCATCTGCAACTGTGCAGGTGCAGGACCTGCTTCATAACAAGCAAGGAAGTCAACATTGTTTCCAGAGTAATTGATAAGGTCACCCCAGAGCATTTCCTGAGAAGGATAATCTTTGGCAGTCATAAGAGCAGAGATACCTCCAGCTACCAAAGGACAAGCCATTGAAGTACCGTTGAAATATTTGTATTGTCCATTTGGCACTGTACTTATAATACCTACACCAGGAGCCTTTAATTCATAGTTGTATAATTGCTCTTCACTATATTGAGAATAAGAAGGACCATCGCAGTCGAAATTAGAAAAATCAGCATTTTCCCATTCACCCGAAAACCCAATAGCAGTTGCCTCAACGCCAAGAACAAAGGTAAATGCTGCTGGATAACAAGGCATGTCAAACGGATTTGAACATCTTGGATCTATACCCATTCCATCATTACCAGCAGAAGCAACGAGAACGCTGTTTTGGTAAGCCTGAGCTAATGCCTGTTCAAGGGCAATAGAATAAGCGTATGTACCTATACTCATGCTAATGATGTCAGCACCATTATTCTTTGCGTAGCCGATTCCTTCAATAATAGTTGAGATAGCACCAGTGCCGTTGCTTTGCATAACGGTAACAGGCATGATATAAGCGTTAGGGTTAGCACCAGCTATACCTTTGCCATTATTACCAACAGCTGCTGCAATACCAGCGCAGTGTGTGCCATGGCTGTTATAGTCGCGCATATCGCCTGTCTTGTTAACGAAATCCCATCCGTGCAAGTCGTCTTTAAAACCATTGCTATCGTCATCGCTGCCATTAGATATTTCGTTAGGGTTAGTCCAGATATTAGCTTCAAGGTCAGGGTGAGTGATATCAACACCTGTATCGAGAATAGCAATTATAGGACGTTCTGTATTAGGAGTTTCATCAAGACCATCCTCATAAGCCCGCCAAAGACCATCAATGTTAGTAGCACCTATACCCCACTGCTGGCTATAATAAGGCTCTTTTCTATAAGTCTTATATCCAAAATACTTATAACCAGGATCTCTGGTTTCAT
>JAZRNQ010000222.1:0-4506 GCA_045648285.1 Bacteroidales bacterium
GATGTTGATAATTCAAATTTAAAAAATTTAAAAGTTACAGTTTCTAACAAAGACTTTACTTTCATTATTGATAAAGGTCTTCCAACTTCATTCATTTACAAAGGTGAAGAATTGTTGGCAGGTGAAATCAAACCTAATTTCTGGCGTGCTCCAACGCTCAACGACGACGTCGACCATAACGCTCTTCCAAAATGGTTGAACGCTAACTTGAACGAATTGACAATAGTTCCAACAAACATAAAAGCTGATAAAGTCAATGCTTCTAAAGCTGTTGTGACAGTGATGCTTGATTTCAATAATGACAAAGGCGAGACAATCTTGTCAACAGAACAGATTTATGAAATCAACGGATATGGCGATGTTGTCATTTCAAATAACATCCAACCTAATCAAGTCGTCACCACATTCCCTAAAATCGGTACACAGCTTCTTATGCCTTTACAATATAATAAGGTGAGATTTTTCGGTAAAGACACAGAAAACTATCCTGACAGAAATTCTTCTGGTAAGATTAGATTATATGAGAGAAATGCTAAAGATTTCTTCGAATTACATGAAGAGCCACAAGATAATGGTAACCACAGCGACACTCGTTGGTTTGCAGTGACAAACTCTGAAGGTAATGGTATGTTCTTCACAAGCGACGAGCCTTTCAACTTCAGTATATATCAATATTCTGATGATAACCTTTCTGTAGCAGAAAGAATAAATCAAATGGAACTCGCTGATTATTGGACTGTCAACGTCGACTATAAACAAGCAGGTGTTGGTACAGCGACATGCGGACCAGGTGTGCTCAGCAAATATCTCATCAAGAACGACAATTACGAATACACAATCAGAATGCGTCCTTTCAAGGCTAGTGATATTAAAGATGTAAGATTATATCAGCAAGATGTGATAGGTGAATTTACACAAGTGGCAACACCTGAAATCACAGCAGAACTAGAACGTTTTGACAAGAAGATGAACGTGACATTGTCATGCGCTGACGCTAATGCTAAGATATATTACACTTTAGATGGTAGCGAACCAACACAGAAATCTAAGTTGTATACAAAGCCATTCAGCATCAACACAACAACCACTGTCAAAGCTAAGGCTTTCGTAGCTAACAAGATTTCTTCATTCACAACAAAGAAACATTTCGACAGAATCATCATCGCTGGAACAGAGTTCGTAGAAAAACCACATCGCAACTATGCAACAAATTGCGAGACAGTCTTGATGGACGGCAAGAAAGGCATCGCTGGCAACTGGGGCGAAGGATGGCTCGGTTTCTATGGTAATGGTGCTGAGTTTACTATTGAACTATCACAAGCTACCGACATACATCATTTATATGTAGGCTGTGGCATCTGTCCAAACGACTGGGTATTGTTACCACAAGGCGTACAGGTTTCTGTATCAAAAGACGGACAGAATTTCACAGATTACGTCAAGGCAGAATTTCCTTTGTATAAATACAACGCCATGGATGTAAGACGCCGCGACGATGCAAGAGCTACCATCGACGTGAAAGGTGTTAAATATATAAAGGTGAAAGTCGACAATGTAGGCAAGTTGCCAGAATGGCACGACTACGCTGGCGAAGACGCCTGGATTATGATAGATGAGATTACGATTAAGTAACAAAAAAAGCGACTCAATCGAGTCGCTTTTTTAATTTTCAGTTTTCAGTTTTCAACTTTCAATTATTTCTTGAAGTATCTGTTGAACAAACCTTCGAAACCTTTGCCGTGACGTGCTTCGTCTTTTGCCATTTCATGAACTGTGTCGTGGATTGCGTCGAGGTTACGTTCTTTAGCGATGCGAGCGATACGCATTTTGTCTTCACAAGCACCACATTCTGCTTGCATACGTTTTTCTAAGTTTGTCTTTGTGTCCCAAACAACGTCGCCTAACAACTCAGCGAATTTTGCGCAGTGCTCAGCTTCTTCCCAAGCGTAACGTTTGAAAGCTTCAGCGATTTCTGGATAACCTTCGCGGTCAGCTTGACGGCTCATTGCTAAGTACATGCCGACTTCTGTAGCTTCACCCATGAAGTGTGCGTTCAAGTCTTTAATCATGTCTTCGCCAGTGCCTTTAGCGATGCCAACAACGTGTTCTGTAACGAAGTTCAAAGCTGCACCTTCTTCAAGGACATTCCATTGAACTTTTTGTTTACATTGTGGACAAGCTTCTGGAGCGTTTTCACCTTCGTGAACATAACCGCAAATAGGACATGCAAATTTCTTATTCATAATTGTTAATTTTTATTGGTTAATATTTTTTAGTTTAAAGTTTTTAAAGTTTAGAGTGTAGAGTTGAGTGTTGTTTTGAAGTTTAGAGTGTAGAGTTTAAAGTGTATCAGGATTTTATAAACTTTACACTTTTAACTCTTAACTTTCCAACTACTCTAAACTATCAACTCTACACTGTTATTTCAATTTTCAATTTTCAACTTTCAATTTTTCACAGCATGTTTATAGCCATCAACTTTATTCCAGTCGCCGCGTGTGAAGTCAGGGAACTTGACTGGCAAGCCATTGTTTTCAATTGATGCTGCTGTCAACTCTCCGAGGCATGACCATTCTGCTGCATCGTAAACGTCTTGGTCTAATGGGAGTCCGTTTTGCAAACAGTAAATCAAACGATAATCCATGATGAAGTCCATACCACCGTGACCACCTACAGTTTTAGCTTTTTCTTCAATATCTTTTGCGATAGGGTGTTTGTAAGCAATCATCAATGAGTCTTTTACAGAATTTGGAACGAATCCGTGAGAGTTTAAATCTTCATGGTCTGGAACGATATCAGAAGGGATGTTTTCTTCTTTCAAAGTAAATCCTTCGATAGGGTATTTGTTTGCGAAACCTTCTGTACCTGTCAACTGATACAATCTGTCGTAAGGACGAGGAGTGTAGACATTATGTTGAATTAAGATTGTCTTGCCTTTGTTTGTCTTAATCAATGTTGAAGTCATGTCGCCGTTAGCGAAAGTCTCTGAACCCATTGTTTCTTTAGCTATATTCAAACCATTAACAGAAGGTGTTGATAAAGAAACGAGATAATCCATTTTGTCGCCGCGGTGGATGTCAAGAACTTGACATACTGGTCCGAGTCCGTGAGTAGCGTAGACGTCGCCAGCATGGTCTTGGTTGAATTCCAAACGCCAGTTACCTTGATAATGAGACCAGAATGGTTCTAAGTTATGGATGTATGCGCCTTGTGCGTGGATGACTTCACCGAAGAGTCCTTGTTGTGCCATATTGAGACATGTAAGTTCGAAGAAGTCGTAGCAGCAGTTTTCGAGCATCATGCAGTGACGTTGTGTCTTCTCAGCAACATCGACGAGTTGCCAGCACTCTTCAACAGAAGTAGCGGCTGGAACTTCAACGGCTACGTGTTTTCCGTGTTGCATCGCATAAACTGCCATCGGGACGTGAGTGTCCCAGTCTGTACATATATAAACAAGGTCTATGTCGTCGCGTTCACAGAGTTGTTTCCATCCTTCTTCGCCGCTGTATTCTGCACATTCAGGAAGACCTTTTCCTTTGATTACCCAGTTTTGAACAGATTCTACACGTTCTGGTAACAAGTCGCACAAAGCCTTGAACTCAACACCTTCGATATGTGAGATACGATTTACAGCGTCAGCGCCACGCATACCGAGACCGATGAATCCCATGCGAACGACAGGGATAGGGTCGACAGCAAGTTGCAAAACGCTCTTCTGTCCTTCGACTCTTTCTGGTTCATCGAATACAATCATATTATCTTTGATGACATAGTTCTTGTCAGATTTCTTGTCTGAAGAACAACTTGAAACAAAAATACTTAGCACTAAAGCTAAAACAATAAATAAATGTTTTTTCATCTCGTTTTATTTCTGATTATTTGCTTGTAAAAATAATAATTTTATCCGTATCAAGTTATATGATTTAATTTTTTATTTTTACAAAAAAAATAGATATGGAAAACTTAAGAGATATAGTATTAAAATTTAATGTAGAAGGAGATGTGTTAGACGTCAAACCTCTAGGCGAAGGTCTTATCAATGATACATTCAAGGTTTATGTTCAAGGAGTTACAAATCCTAAATACGTTCTCCAACGTATCAATAATGCAATATTCCAAGATGTGGATTTGCTTCAGGATAATATAGAAAAGGTGACTTCTCACATTCGCAAAAAACTTATTGCAAAAAATGAAAGCGACATTGAACGTAAAGTGTTAAATTTTATTAAGACAAAAGACCTCAAAAATTATTATTTCGACGGAGAGAAATATTGGCGTCTGATGAGTTTCATCGAAGACTCATATACATATCAAGCCGTCACTCCAGAATATTCTTATACCGCAGGCCTTGCTTTCGGTGAGTTTCAATCGATGCTTTCTGATATCGACCAGGAATTAGGTGAGACAATTCCAAGTTTCCACAACATAGAATTACGTCTCAATCAACTTCGTGAAGCTGTTGAAAAAGACGCTGTCGGACGAGCAAAGGAAGTTCAGCATTATATT